>WTCH01000146.1 GCA_013138675.1 Woeseiaceae bacterium
CGCTTTGGCACCGATCGTTGCTTCTGTGCAGCCGGCAACCTGGAGTACTGCGGACAAACGGCAGACCCGTGAACTACTGCTGGCCAAGGACGGCGAGCACGAAGCGCCGTACGCCAGGTTGCTCGCACGGCACGATAAATTGCTGATTTCATTGAGAAAGACCTGCCGAAGCGCTGAATAATCACCTTGTAGGAGGGGCTTCAGCCCCGAATAATCACCTTGTAGGAGGGGCTTCAGCCCCGAAATTCGCGGCTCACGGTGTGGCCCCATTGGGCAAAGCTGCTCCCACAGTCAAACCAATCTCACAGTATGTCGATCCTTCTATTGCTAGGGTTGGGCCCATGAAAGGCAAGATCTTCATGTCCATCTTCGCGCTGCCGTTTTTTGGTACCGGCGTGTGGATGCTGTGGTCCGTTAGCAATGTCTTCGTCGATGCGTTCCAGATGCAGGACTGGGTCCAGGTTGAGGCAAAGCTCGCGAGTGGTGGTTACAACGCGCACCGCGGCGATGATTCGTACACGTATGAAGCGTATGCGGTGTACTCCTACATCATTGATGGCCAGACCTTCATTGCGAGGCGTGTCGGCATCGAGAGCGGTCCCGACAACATTGGCAGTTACCAGGAACAGATGGGCAGCAACCTGAGCCAGGCGCACGCGCGCGGTGGATCGATTACCGTTTACGTCAACCCCGACGACCCCTCGGATGCAATCATCGATCGCGGTATTCGCTGGGGCCTCGTCGGCTTCAAGTCGATCTTCCTGTTTGTTTTCGGTGGTGTCGGGCTCGGCTTGCTGATCCTCGTGTTGCGCGCACCGAAGGAAAAAGACAAGACCGACCCGCGCTATACCGACAGCCCGTGGCTGCTCGATGACGACTGGCAAACGGAGACAATCCGCTCGAGTTCAAAGGCGTCCATGTACGGTGTCTGGGCGTTCGCCGCATTGTGGAATCTCATCTCCGCGCCGTTGCCGTTCGTCATGTACGACGAAGTGGTGAATAAAGAAAACTATCTCGCGCTCGTTGCATTGCTATTCACAGCAGTCGGCATCGGGCTCCTGGTCTGGGCGATTCGCCGCACACTGGAGTGGCGACGCTTTGGCGCATCGCCCGTTACGCTCGATCCTTTTCCGGGCTCTATCGGTGGGCACGTTGGTGGCACGATCGACCTCGCAGTCCCTCACGATCCGGCGAACGAATATCAACTGACACTCACCAACCTCAGGAGCTATATCTCGGGTAGCGGCAAGAACCGCAGCCGAAACGAAAAAGCCGAGTGGCAGGACATGATCGTCGCGCACGCCGAATCGACCGGTCGCGGCACGCGCCTGACATTTCGATTTGATGTGCCGGAGGGGCTTGATGAATCAGACGCCGATCGTGAAGACACCTACTACATTTGGCGCCTGAACCTCAGTGCTGAACTCGACGGTACGGATCTCGATCGCAGTTACGACATTCCTGTGTACGCCACTGCTACGCAATCGCGAAGCCTGTCGAAACTTGCAGTGGAACGTGGCCGTGAGAAACAAACAGCACGAGCCGACAAAGCTGTACTCAAAATTATCAAACTCATTCACGACGCCGGCGGCCGGAGCATGAAGTACCCCATCGGCCGCGGTGTTCTCGCTGCGATGCCAGGGTTCATCGTCGGCAGCGTATTTGCCGCTGTGGGTTGGTTTATCGCCACTGACAAGGGAGAAGTCCTGTTCGGCACCCTATTTGGCGGCATTGGCGCGTTGTTCGCGCTGGGCACGCTCTATTCAATGGCGAATTCGCTCGAGGTCTCTCGCGACACTAACGGTATAAAGACGGTGCGCCGCATTCTCGGCATACCTGTAAGGCGCCGCCAAATGGGCAGTCATGAATTCGTGAGGTTCAAAAAGGACAGCCGCTTCCAGTCACAGGGTGCCGGCAAGCATGTCATGCACTATTCGATCTACGCCGTCGACAGGCACGGCGACAAAGTAATCGTCGGCGAAGGCTTCAAAGGTGACAGCCAGGCCAAGGCGGCGATTCGGCTGATCGGTGATGTGCTCAGGCTCAGATCAGCGCCGGACCCGCGAGCGACACGAAAATCACCAGGATCAGCAGATAACCGATCATTCCAGGCTCTGACTTGAGTTGATGGGTCATTGTCATTCTCCTCCCGTGGGAGCGGCTTGTAGGAGCGGCTTCAGCCGCGACAGCCATCACAGGTCGTTTCTACGAGCTGTAAGGATGACGGGGCGGCACGACAACTACCTGACCGGAAAGTGATCAATTTGTGATGGTTTGCTGATCGAGCCAGGCTTCTAGACTTGCGCGGTCGCCACCACGCTTATGAACGCGACAAACACGACGACGAGCATCATCCAGTAAGAAATCGATTTTCCACTGCGCTTGGTAGCCATCTTCAACCCTCCACGAATCAGTCTGGTGTAACCTGATTCGATGTCGATCCATCTCCTCAAGTCGCCCAAATTATCGCTTGGGGTGCCTTACCGCATCCTGTCCCGATGCCGCAATCGGTGGTCAATTGGGGTCAATCTAATTCGATTGGCTACTTTTGGTACGCAATGCGACCGGTGTGATAACAGGGAATTGGTGGGAGACCGGGGAATCACTTAGTGCTGATTTGAATAGTAGTCGCGTGCTCTTGCGCCCACTTTGCTTCGCAGGCAGGCGA
>WTCH01000308.1 GCA_013138675.1 Woeseiaceae bacterium
GCCTGTATGTCGTCGGCATCAAGCTGCATGCCTGGAGGGCAGCCGTCGACAACACAGCCGAGCGCGACGCCGTGGCTTTCGCCAAACGTCGTCACGACAAAATTCTGTCCAATACTATTGCCCGACATCAGGGCCTGTTTACACTGTTGTGGTGGGCCCCGCCGGTGGCCATTTTTTCGCCCGGCCAGGCAGAAAAAGCGCTGTGTAGCACCGCTACACAAGTGACAGATAACAAAGCCGGCGGGGAAATGGCTCCGGCCCTTCGGGTCATCGCTGAAATAGCGTCACCCCGCCTTGCTCGTCGTTCATTTGGATTTACCAATACTCTCTCCTCGCGCCTCGATTGACGCTATTTCAGCGGTGACAGGGCCCACCACAACAGTGTAAACAGGCCCTATCTTAGACCCTGCAAATCGCTCTTCGTAAGCAAAAACACACCAGACCCTCCATGCTCGAACTCCAGCCACGTAAATGCAACACCTGGATACGTCTTTTCCAATGCGGCCTGGCTGTTGCCCACCTCGCAGACGAGTATTCCATTGTCACTGAGGAAACGCGATGCATGATGCAGGATGGTGGTGACTGAATCCAGACCATCGGCCCCTGCAGCCAGGCCCAGCTCCGGCTCATGCCGGAATTCGTCGGGCAAAGCGTCCATGTCCTGCTTGTCGACATACGGCGGGTTACTCACGATGAGTTCGTAGCGTCGGCCCTCGAGCGCGGTGAAGAAATCAGACTGTAGCGGGTGCACGCGACCTTCGAGGCCGTGGCGTTCGATGTTGATACGGGTGACATCGAGCGCGTCTTCGGACACATCAACTGCGTCAACATCTGCGTCAGGAAATGCCTCGGCGATCGCAATGGCGATGCAGCCACTGCCGGTACCGAGGTCGACGGCCCGTTGCATGTCGTCGGGGACCAGCCAGGGCTCGAATCGATCGGCGATGAGCTCGGCAAAAGGCGAACGCGGCACAAGCACACGCTCGTCGACATAGAACTCGAGCCCCGCAAACCAGGCCTGGTTCACCAGGTACGCAACGGGGATGCGCTCATCGATGCGCCGGGAAACCAGATCCTCGAGGCTTCCGAGCTCTTCACGGCTGACCTCGCGCACATAGGCCGACGGCGCATCGTCGTGCGACAGCGAAAGACAGGCAAAGACCAGCCACGCCGCCTCGTCGAGCGCATTGTCCGTGCCGTGGCCATAATTCAGGTCCGCCGCCGCAAATCGATCTGCAATGCGGCGAATTGCGTCCTCGACGGTGACCTTGTTTTTGGATTCCGGTGCCATAGTTAAGGAGTGTCGTTTAGAATATGCGCCTCGCGCAAACCTTCTACAGAAAGAAATGGACCCCAGAAAACTTTTCATTGCTGCCGTTGCGGTGACTGCAATCGCATTTGGTACTTGGTTGTCGTTCAAAGTAGCGTCACCACCGCCCGTACCGCAGGTCGCCACGGTCTTGCCTGTGGCGGGCGAAGTGCCCGAATTTTCGCTGCTCGATCACAATGGTGACCTGGTCGGCCGAGACGTGTTCCAGGGCTACTGGAATCTCGTTTTCTTCGGATTCACGCATTGCCCCGACATCTGCCCGCTGACCTTGCAGGTACTGACCAGTGCAAAGAACGAGCTGGCCGCGGATGGTTTCACACCGTTGCCGCGCATTGTCCTCGTCAGTGTCGACCCGGAACGCGACACGCCGGAAAACCTGGCGCAGTACGTTGCGTATTTTGGAGATGATAATGTTGGCATTACCGGCGATCTGACGGAGCTACTCAAGCTGACCAAAGGCCTTGGCATCTACTTCGAGAAAACAGCGGGTGATGCCGAGAACTACTCGGTCGCTCATTCCGCTGTGGTACTCGTGATCAACCCGGACGGCCAGCTCAAAGCGTTGTTTGGCGCCCCGCACGAAGCCGGGAATTTCGTTCATGACCTGCCAATCATAATGAGTCAACAATGAAGCGCATCATTCCTGTTTTGATCCTGGCACTGCTGGGCTGCGCCTGTTCCCAGGGATCGGCGCCGCTTGTCGCAAGTGATGTTGTCGTGTCAAAACCCATACCTGGAATGAACATTGCGGCCGGCTACCTGACCTTGAGCAACAACGCATCACAACCGATTATTATTACGCAAGTCACGAGCCCGCAGTTCGAGTCCGTGGAAATGCATGAGTCGGTGATCGAAGACGGCATGGCGCGCATGTACCCGCTCGGCGATTTAATGGTTCTGGCGAAGTCGTCCGTCGTGCTCCAGCCGGGCGGCAAGCACTTGATGCTCCTGCGGCCGGTCGGCGAATTCGACACGGTTTCTCTCGATTTTTACGCGGGCAAGGCGGTTGTTCTGACCGTTAATGTCGTGCTGAGCGACTGATACCAATGCTCGCGCGCCTGTTCGTGACTCTGCAGTACCTGCTGCCCCGCTTCTGGTTGACCGGGCTGATTTACCGCGTTGCGAGAATTCGCAACGTTGCCGTAAAGGATTTCCTGATAGCGAAATTCGTCAGCCTTTACGACGTCGACATCGACGACGTAAAACTCGATGTGCCCGGGGACTTCGAGACATTCAATGCGTTTTTCATTCGCGAGCTCGAGAACAATGCGCGGCCAGTAGATTCGGATACGCATTCCATCGTGTCGCCGGTCGACGGAACCATCAGTAGTGCCGGGCCGATTCGCGACAACAGCATTTTCCAGGCAAAAGGTCTCGATTACTCACTCGAGGACCTGCTGGCAACCGACCTGCAGGATGCGCGGCGTTACGTTGACGGTAGCTACGCGACGATCTACCTCGCGCCGTATAACTATCACCGCATTCATGCGCCCCTGGACGGAAAAATCGTCGCCGCACGATACATACCGGGTGATCTGTTCAGCGTGAACACGGCAACCGCCGCAAATGTGCCCGGTTTGTTCCGGCGCAACGAGCGGCTGGTGGTCCACCTCGAATCCGCCCATGGCCCTTACGCCGTGGTCTTCGTCGGCGCACTCAATGTCGGCAGTATCAGCACGCCCTGGAGCGGCGAGATTCGCCCGCGAAAAACAGGCGTTGTCGAATTGATCGGCCTGGAGAACGGACCCGATGCGGTTCGCAGGGGTGATCTGCTGGGTTGGTTCAACATGGGCAGTACCGTGATCCTGTTACTGCCGGCCGGCGCAGGCTCCTGGAAAACCGGCCTCGCTCCGAAATCCACCGTGCGGATGGGAGAGTCCATCGGCACGGTTCTGTCTGCGTGAGCGACTGGAAGCCGCTGTCAGACACGCGCGTCGCGATGCGCCGTGCGGCAATGCTCGAGAGAGCTCGCCAGTATTTCAGTGACCAGGGATTGTTATCCGTCGACACGCCGGCACTGAGTCGCTACGCCACATCCGATCGAAACATCGAGAATATCGGCGTTCGCAGCAAGCCTGGTAAGGACTCATTTCTGCAGACGTCGCCAGAGACGTACATGAAACGGCTGCTCGCGAGTGGTTATCCCGACATCTACTCGATTTGCAGGGTGTTTCGTGATGGCGAGTCCGGCAAACGGCATCTGCCTGAATTCACGATGGTCGAGTGGTATCGGCTCGGCTTTGAACTCGATGCGATCATCGATGATTGCGTCGACTTTATCGCCACCTGCCTGAACCTGGCGTCGCTTTCCGAGAATGTGGTGAAACGAGACTACAACGATGTGATGTTGGAGTTTGCAGACGTTGATGCACTCGACGCGAGCACAAGCGAGCTTGTCGAGCTGGCGACGGATGATGCGCGACTGCAAGCCGAACTTGAAGATGATCGGAGCGCCGCGCTCGACCTGATCATGAGTACGAGTGTCGCACCACGTTTCGAACCCGACAAACTGACGGTCGTGCGGCACTACCCTGCCGGCCAGGCCGCACTCGCGCGCCTCTGTCCTGGCGACGATCGGGTCGCGGATCGTTTTGAGGTGTTCTGTGGCGATCTTGAACTCGCCAACGGTTACGTCGAATTGACCGACTCGAATGAGCAGCGTCGACGCTTCGAGGACGATATCGCGATGCGCGAGCAATCAGGCAATAGCAGCCTGCTTGCCGACGAATCCCTGCTTGCTGCATTGCAAGCCGGCCTCCCGGAGTGTGCCGGCGTGTCTGTCGGTCTTGAACGCTTGCATATGGTGCTCGACCAGGCCGAGGATATAGGCGACGTTATTACTTTCATGACACAGACATCATGAGCGACACCGACTACACACTGCTCGAATCACAATTGACTGCCCTGATCGGCGAAGAAAACGATGCGTTGGCCAACGCCAGTAACTTCGTAGGGCTGCTTTTCAATGCACTCGATGACATCAACTGGCTCGGCGTTTATGTCTTGCGCGGCGATGAGCTTGTGCTCGGCCCATTCCAGGGCAAGCCCGCCTGCGTCAGGATTCCGACAGGTAACGGCGTCTGCGGCACAGCCGCCGCGACGCGCGAAACACAGCGCGTTGCCGACGTGCATGCGTTTCCCGGCCACATCGCCTGTGATGCGGACTCTCGCTCCGAAATCGTCGTACCGTTAATCATCGACGATCAACTGATCGGCGTACTCGACATCGACAGTCCGTCGCTCGACCGCTTCAGCGCAGCCGACCAGCAAGGCATCGAGTCGATTTGTCGTACTTATTGCGAGATTCAGGCCCGCACCACGACGTTTATTTGACGCGTGACACGTACTCTTTCGAGCGAGTGTCGACCTTGATCACCTCGTTCTGATCAACGAACAAGGGTACGCGCACGACTGCGCCGGTGGACAAGGTGGCTGGCTTCACACCACCACTTGCCGTATCCCCTTTGACGCCGGGATCCGTTTCAACGATCTCAAGTTCAACGAAGTTGGGTGCTTCAACAATCAGCGGCGAGTCATTCCATAGCGTGATCTGGCACATGTCGCCATCACTGATCCAGTTTTTGGAGTCGCCGACAGCTTTCGCGTCTGCGGCAAACTGCTCGAACGTGTCAGCCACCATGAAATGCCAGAACTCACCGTCGGCATACAGGTACTGCATCTCGGTGTCCATGACGTCCGCCGCTTCAACGCTCTCGCCTGACTTGAACGTCTTGTCGACGGTTTTGCCGGTCTTGAGGTTCTTGATACGGACACGACTGAACGCCTGGCCCTTGCCGGGTTTTACGAACTCGTTCTCGACAATGACGCAAGGATCGCTATCGAGAATGATCTTGAGCCCTGAGCGGAACTCGTTAGTGCTGTAATTTGCCATAATCTAGGATGATACCGGAGTCCCGGTCTTGTGCCAGTGGATCGCGAATTATCACAGTGATCGCGCCTAATTCACACCGAAATATGATTCCCGTCACGGTTTTGTAACACCGACCGGGACTTGAGAATAGGCGGTGCTAGACTCGATGCTCTTTAACAGAATCTGGACTGGTACGGACATCTCCAGATCATTGCAAGGAACGCAATTTGAACGGGCGCCACAGCATTTCAATCGCCGTCCTGACCGAGAATCAGGACGACGTTGCGCTGATTAACAGCTCGCTGCGCGATGGCGGTCACGCCGCACATTGCCATTGGACCAACAATCCAAAGCATCTCCGCGAAACCCTCGCGGCCGAAGACGTGGAACTGTTGATTCTCAATTGCGACAACTACCCTGACACCGTTCGCCAGGTGATCAAGCAAAAAGACCGTTTTAATCCCGAAGTTCCGGTCATCGCGATCCAGGAACAGGCCGACGAGTTCAGCATTCAGAAAGCCATGAAGAATGGCGCCTGCGATCTCGTATCGATCGGCAACAGGGATCGACTGCAGTCGGTTGTTTCGCGCGAACTGCGCGCCTTACGCGTCGAGCGTGCGTTGAACTCAACAATTCACTCGGCATCCGAGTACAAGAAACAGCTTAAGGACTACATGCAGACCTCTGCCGATGCGATTGCGTTGGTCGAAGAAGGCATTATCACTGACGTCAATGACTCCTGGTTGAAACTGTTCCGCGCTGCGAGCAACGACGAGGTCCTTGGTCTGCCATTGATGGATAATTTCGAATCCGAGAGCCAGGCCGCCATCAAGGGTGCGCTGGTCGCCGCGATTGCCGGCAAGTGGGCGAGCGACGAGAAGCTCATCGCCAAGTCTCCTGTTACGAGCAGTGACATCAACGAAGTTCACCTCGAGTTCCGCAAGTTCGCGTTCGACAATGGCCCTTGTGTCCAGGTCAAGGTGTCGGCACCGGACAGAGACAGCAAGGAACCCACCAAGCTCGTGCACGACGCGCTGAAACGTGATCCGACGACACTGTTCTTCCATCGTGCCCAGTTCATTGAACGCCTCCAAAAACGTCTTGCACGGAAACCGTCTTCAGGTACGCACGTGCTCGCCTACGTAAAGGTCGACAATTTCGGGCAGGTGCTCGACAAGGTCGGCATATTGAACTCCGACGAGATCCTTGGGCAGTTTGCCGAGGCGCTGCGCAAACGCTTGCATCCACGCGACGTCGCGGGACGCTTCGAGGGCACCTCGATGATGGTACTGCTCGAGCGCGGTAGCGCGCGTGACGCGGAAGTGTGGGGTAATCAGCTGTGCGAGAGTATTCGCAAAAAGACCTTCGAGGTTGCCGACAATTCTACGCAACTGACCTGCACCGTCGGCATCTGTGCCGCAAACGAGGTCTACAGCAATCTCGAAGAGTTTGTCGCTGCAGCCGTCGACGCCTACCAGATTGGTAAGGAGGCCGGTGGCAACACCGCGATGCTGAACGAGAGCGCGGATGAAGATTCCAAGCAGAAGGAATTCGACGCCATCTGGGTCAAGCACCTCAAATCGGCGCTAATGGACAATCGGTTCCAACTCGCCCAATTGCCGATTGCCGGTCTTCGCAGCGAT
>WTCH01000030.1 GCA_013138675.1 Woeseiaceae bacterium
TGGAATCGTATGAGCATGCCGTCCACGATCACGATCGCATTATCGACCAACATGCCGAGCGCGATGATGAGAGCCCCGAGCGATATTCGCTCGAGATTGACTTCGGCCATGCTCATGAAGATGAAACTGCCGCAAATCGTCACGAAAAGAATGAATCCGATGAGCAGGCCGCTGCGCAGACCCATGAAGAACAGAAGCACGACGACCACGATAGCGATAGCCTGCAGCAGGCTGATAACAAAACTGGAAATCGCCGTCTGCACGGCGTCCGACTGCATTGCAATGATGCCGAATTCCATGCCGAGCGGGATTTCGGGAGCCAGTTCCGCCAGGCGCTGCTTCAGCTTGACGCCCATCGCGACAACGTTGCCGCCGGCTATTGTCGATATGCCGATGCCGATCGCTGGCTCGCCGTCGAAACGCAGCAGGTCACTCGGTGGCTCGAGGTAGCCGCGCTCGAAGGTGGCGACATCGCGGAGATAGATCTGCGCATTGCTGCTCGATCCGGAAATCAGGATGTTGCCGAGGTCTTCCTCCGATTCGATCATTGCGCTGGGTTCGATCGTGATGAATTCCGGCCCGACGTTGACGCCGCCCGAATGGGTCACCAGGTTTTGCCGCTGCAGTTCCTGCGCGATGGCCGCCGCCGGAATCCCGAGCTGCGCCATGCGATCGCGGTCGAGCTCAACGTAGATGACCTCGGGCCGGTTGCCGATGATGTCGATCTTGGCGACGTCCTGCACGAGCAGCAGTTCCCGCCGCAGCATTTTCGCAACTTCCCATAGCTCATCAAATTCGTACTCGTCCCCGTAAACGGCAAAGAATATGCCGTACACGTCGCCGAAATCGTCGTTAACGATGGAGGTCCCGGCGCCCGGTGGTAACCGTCCTTGCGCGTCACCGACTTTGCGCCGCAGTTCATCCCAGACCTGGGGCAGGGAGGTCTTGTCGTATTTATCCTTCATCGTCGCCGTCACGATCGACAACCCCCGATAGGACACGGAAGTGACTTCGTCGAGTTGCGCCATTTGTTGCACCGCGATCTCGATTTCGTCCGTGACTTCTTCTTCGACTTCCTCAGCCGTAGCGCCCGGATATTGCGTGATTACCAGCGCGTCCTTGATCGTGAACTCGGGATCTTCGAGCCGCCCCATGTCCTGGTAGGCGCCCAGGCCTGCAACGATCAATACGACGGTCAGGGTGAGCGTTGTCGTCCGGTTGTCAAGACAGAATTCGGTAAGTTTCATGGCGAGCTCCTAGTCAGTGAGCTCGCTGATTTTCATTCCATCTGCGAGGTGCTGGACACCCGACACAGCAATACGATCGCCTGTCGCGAGACCCTCCAGGATGGCGATTTCCGACCCTGACAATTGACCTGGCGTAACAGCGGAGAGGCTGACGGTCATGGTCGCGGTGTCGACCTTCCACACGTAACTTCCGCCGTCATCGCCACCGACGATTGCATTGGCTGGAATTTGCAGCGTACTGCCGATCCCCTCGATGTCTGACGGGATGTTAATGGTGACGGTTGCCGACATGCCCGGCAAAATGATGACGTCATCAGGCGGCGCGAAGCGGGCGCGGGCTGCAAACGTGCGGGTCACGGGATCTGCAGAGGCGGCGACCTCGGATATCACGGCAGGAAACGATCGATCGCCGAGTGTCGAAAAGCTGACGTGCGGTTGTGCGCGGCCGGTCTGTTGTGCGAGCGTGAGACCAGGCTTGGCTCGCACCCAGTCCTGTTCTGGCACGTTGACCACGACCTCGAGTTCGGACAGATCCTGGAGCAACAGGATTTCCTGCTTAGCTTGCACGTTGGCAAAGTTATCGACGTGAGTGCGGCCGATGCGTCCTGTAAAGGGAGCCGTCAAGGTGGCGTCGCTGACTGCTTTGCGGGCCGAAACGAGATTTGCCTGGTCCACCTCATACTGGCGTCGCCGCACATTGAGGTCCTGAGCAGAGATTGCGCCGCGTTCGAAGACTTCGGAAAACCGGTCGAACGTTTCTTTGGAACTGCGGGCTTTTGATTCGGCGGCATTGAGTGCTGCCTGAAAGTCGGCTGGGTCGAGTCGGGCAAGTACCTGCCCTTCAGTGACCTCAATGCCTTCTCGTGCAGGCATTTCGATAATTCGGCCCGACACTTCGAAGGCGAGATTGACGTTCTGCAGGCCCTGTACCTCACCCGGGTAACTCAGGGAATTACCGCCTTGCAAACCGGATATTGTGATCATTCGAACCGGGCGGATGATCTCAGGCGTCTCAACAGGGGCTTGTTCACAAGCCGCGAACAGCGTGGCACCAAGGCATAGGGCAGACGTAGTAACGAGTTTGGAGTGTCTCATCGGGAATCCTGAGTTCGAGTTATTTTGGCGGATAGCTAACCATTTTGGACCTACAATCGTTTTCGATCAATGTTCTTCTGGTCAGGAGCGCGAGCGCTCGGCAATATAGGCGCTCACGAGGCCGGCAACGAGGATCGCTATGTAGAACTGACCGAAGATGGCCTGCATGTAGGCGAACGTACGCGCCGACGCCGATAGTGGGGACAGGTCGCCGTAACCCAGCGTCGTCATCGTGACGAAGCTGAAGTACAACCATTCACTGCTCCACCCTTGACTGAGCGCCTTTGAGAAGCCAGTAAACGACCCCGGCGCGAGCATTTCGATGACCGCATAAGCAACGGCCCAGAGCACGCCCAGAAGTAAATAAAGGCTGACAGCGCCTATAACCCGGTTGGCACTGATCTCGTTGCCGATGAGCACTTGTGATCCTGTGCACCAGACCGCGAGCAGCAAAAACCCAAACGCTGCCACAAATGACGCCAGGACGTAGCTATGATCGGGCAACTGGGCGGACAGAATGCTAAGCGCAATGCCGACAATCGCGAGCCCCATTCCGATGTGAAAGAGTTTGCCAAACCCTCTCAGGCTCCAAACACCAAAGGCCAACAGCCATGAGAACATCAGAACCCGCATGATGCGCCCGGAAAAAATCCCGAGGTCCTCTGCGATCGGTACGACAACCAGGAAGACCAGCAAGGCGGAGAGGAGCCAGGTGAAGTTTTTCTGTTGCTGCATACGGGGTTTCGGCGGCTGTTTAGGCGACCATCAACATAGCATACGCATAGCCGGATGCAGAGGGCGGTCGGTCTGCTAACATTGCATCGTGAAAAGGCTCAGCTGCATCGTCGCTCTTGTATTGCTTGGCGTTGCGGATAACGCCTTGGCAGGCCGTTGGCTCGACTTCCTGCGCAGCTACGACATGAACGACTACGCATTGGGCGTCGCCGTGTCGACACGCCAGAACTCCTTTATTGGTAGCGAAAATAGCACGTTCGCCTATCCGTACCTCACGTCGTTTACGCATTCATCAATGACCGATGGTTGGTTTCTTATTCGCGATGGCGGTTATGGTGTGCGTTGGGTGACCGACAATGACTGGGAACTCGGCGCTATTGCCCGCGTAAGGACGCGAGGTCTCGGTAACAGGCAGGCTGACGAACTGGTTGGCGTCGCAGATCGCAAGTGGGCCATCGAACTCGGGCCTACCGTCGGGTACCGTGGCTGGCCGATACACATCAACTGGACGCACTGGGCCGAGGTGACGGATCGGCACGGGGGCTTCACGAGCACCGTCGCGTTCTCATACCCGATCAAATTTGGGCGCGGCTTTGTCGTGCCTCGTATTGATGCGATTTACGAGAGCAGCGAGAGTACCAACTACTATTTTTCTGTTTCGGATGCCGAAGCCACGCCGACCCGGCCTGCATACTCGCCGGGATCAACATGGAATTCGTCTGCCCGGGTTCGGGTTGGCTATGAGTTGACGCCGAAATGGCTATTGAGCGCCACGCTTGGCGTAAAGAAATACGGCTCTGAGATTACAGATAGCCCGATTGTTGGTCGAGATCATATCTGGTTTGGCAATGTAGGTCTTGCGTACAACGCGAACGTATTCAATCCGGCCGCGCACAGAGACTATTCCCGCCGGCCGCCAAGAGTCGAAATTCGTCTGGGCACTTTTCAAAGCAGGATCGATACCAGGCTGTCGCGTGATACAGCGGATGGGGTACCGGGATTTGAAATTGATCTCGAGGACGTGCTCGGCACGCCAGACGAGCAATCGGTTACACAGGCTGACCTGATTTGGAGAATAGGCCAACACCATAGCCTGGAGCTCGGGTATTTCGATTTGGCACGCCACGGAAGGGTGACGTTGGAAGAGGGCCTGGAATTTGGTGATGTCCTGTTTCCGGCGGGCACGGAAATCGAAAGCCGCACCGATTACAGTTCTCTGCGACTCGGCTATACATTCTTCCTGATGCGCGATGCACAAAAAGAACTGGGTGTCATGGCTGGCGTCCACATGAGCGAGTTCTCGACAGATATCGTTGCAGACGGGACCGGACAACTGGAACGATCACGATCCAGTACGCCGCTACCCGTGATCGGTCTGCAAGGCGCCGTATTTCTTGGCGAGAAGACAACGCTCAGCGCACGCATCCACCTTTTCCGGACTGATTTCGATCAGCACGAGGGCTCGCTGAATTTTGCAGCGCTGGATCTGGAGAGACGTTTTGGTGACAACTTCAGCGTTGGGCTTGGCTACAACTTTTACGGCTTGAAACTCACTTCAAGTGATGACGGACTCAACGGCAATCTCGAGATTCGCCACCACGGACCCGTGTTGTTCATGTCGCTCGGATTCTGAGTCGGTCTAATCCGACGCCGGTGCAAGCCCGCCAAGTTGTCGCAACACATCGTTTGACAGCGTAATGAATATCCGAAAACTCTCGTCGGCGCCGAGTTTTTCGTCGACCAATTGATCAAAAGCTCTATTTTGCAAGTCACGAATTTTTACTATCGCCTGCTCACGCTCGGATGAGCTTGCTTGGTCATCGACCGAATCACGTATTTCTATAGCGGCCGCATAGTATCGATCAATGCGGTTCTTGCGCCGTATGCGCAATATCCGAACACCGGCCAGGGCCGCGGTGAACATGGCGATCATCAGAGTAACCGCGACTTCTGCGACACCGGAGTAGCGTTCATAGATAGTTGGTTCGGACCGCTGCAAGTAGTCCAGCGTTCCCGGGTGCAAAACGAAGCGCGATCGACTGACGTCAAAATCTTCTGAAAGCTGCTGAAACAGGCCGGGGCGTTTCGCGGCCAGGGCCGGCCGAAGCCGGAGGATATCGCTGATCAAGTCGTAGACTACCGCGCTGTCGAGGTCGCTTCTTGTAACAAGAATCTTGTCCACTGCGATCGTAACGATCGGTTCTGGCGTAGAGTCACCGTAGGTACCGACAGGGATCACGAAAGGCCGGAAGTGCGGGTTCAACAGCACCGCAGCATCGACCGTGCCGCCGTTTCCGATTTCTTGCGGTGTTCCCATTGAGATCAATCTCAATTCCGGGAACTCGGCGATTCGCTCTGGCGCGATAGGTGCAAATACCACGACCATATCCGCGATCTCAGAGGGATCTGAAACATAGCGGTAGTCGTCGTCGGCGAGGCCAATATTATCCGCAATTCGTTCAAAGATTGAACGCGAAGCCGATCCTTTGGCTCCCGCGAAGACTGCTGCGTCACTTAGATCCCCACGGGCAGTTGGTTCCGCAAATCCATCGCGACGCGCGATATGAAGCACCGTTGGATAGAGCGGCATGACAGTCGCGATATCTCGACGAAACTCCTGGCTGTTTGAAATGAGGGCGACATCGGCCTTACCTGCGGCAATTGCGTCGAGCGCTTCCTCACCCGACATGGTTTCCTCTGTCAGGCTAATTCGCGTCAAAACACGTTCGTTGTCGAACAACTCAGCTAGCTCTTCGACGATATCCCGATCGATCGTACCGACCGGCGTCACGAGTCGCAGTTCGCTCGGACCCTCTTCACAGGCGGCCAGCGTGGCGAGGAGAACAAATGTAAGCAGTGCGCGTGTCATTGGTTCGGCATGATACCGATTGAGGGTCAAGCTTGCACAGCCCCGCCCAGTTGCATCGCATAGCTGCCAATGAAGATCATGAGCAAGAGCCAGTTAGAAGCGGCGAGGATTCCCTGGATTTTCGGGTGTGCGATTTGTCTCTGTATTAGCGCAATGATCAAAAACAGGCTAAGTACAGGCAGCGTTGGTGCGAATTCACCGCGAAGAACAAGACCCAGGAAAATTGCCCAGAGCCAGAGTAGTGCCAACACGCTTGAATATGTGACCCTCACTGAGAAGTAGTGTTTTCGCATGTTCGATTCGGCAGCAATGTCAGGCGTCAGCACGCTGGTGCCCAAGAAGAGCAGAACGGGGCCCGCAAGCACGTAGACGTACATGAGGAAGTTTATCTCTGCCGCGCTGCGCACCCCCCACAATGACCACCATAGCAAGATGTGCATCAGAAACTGGAAGCCGGCGAACAAGGTCAGGACCCAGTAGTGCTGGAGATTCAGGGAGGCTTTGCGCCTCAGGTACTCTGAGAGCCCGGTGAGCCAGCGAACGATACCGAGGCCGTTGACCACGGCGGCCAATGTGATGATAAATGCGAAAGATGCGAATTCAATCGGCATGATAGCAACCAACCAAGGGTCTGAATCGGATGTTTCAAACTATGCCAACTTCGGCGTAAGGTAGCCATATCGTGCGCAAATTA
>WTCH01000024.1 GCA_013138675.1 Woeseiaceae bacterium
GATGGTTGGTGGCGAAGTCGTCTTTCAGAAAGACGACTAGTCTTTAGTCCAGCAACCAATTCCCGGAGTTGTTTTTCTTCAGGACGCAACGGCCAGGCCCCGTAAAGAACAAAGCAACCGACAGCAGCAGGAAGTACAGCTGGCTTTCGATGTTCATTGCACCGTGCTCGTCCAGTCCGATGGGAAATGGTAGCGCATAGAAGACCACAATCATTGTCACGATAATCGTCAGGTTCGAAAGTCGAGTCAGAATTCCCAGGACGATCAACACCGGCGCCAGCACTTCCGATACATAGACAAAATAGATGAATATGCCGGGGATGCCATTGCTCGCAAGAAGCTGAAACTGATCGGCTACCCCATGAGTGATCTTGTGAAAACCGTGAAAGAAAATGATGCCGCCAAGCGCGATGCGAACGATCAACAGGCCGACATCTGAGTTTGTCCAAAAGTTGTCATTGTTTTTCATCATTTATTCTCTGTTCTTGTAGATTTTGTTGCAGACCACAATATGCGGCCTGCTCGCTTGCCGTCAACTCTCCGGAAAGTATATTGTTGTGGTTGGTACGCTATTGTATATTTCACACTGCGACATGGGGGTTAGACTTTTGAACCTGATCGAAGAGCCGTCCGAGAAAAGCTACACCATCGCCGTGTGCCTGTCGGCCATCTTCGGCGTCGTTGGAATCCAGCACTTCTATCTTGGTCGCTATGTCGAAGCGACAATCGATATTGTTCTTTTCTTCGGGACATTCTATTTTTTCCTGCAGGGCGAAATTGTGATCGCCATCGTGGTAGGTGCGATTGATGGCCTGCATACTCTTATTGTCACAATCATGCTGCTGACCGGCACGTTTCGTGATGGTCGTGGAAGACTGGTTATGTACCCTGGACAGAAGTTGAAGACTGGAGGTTCGGCATGAACGATGTAGCTGTAAGTGACAAGGGTTTTGTTCCCGTTATTTTATTGTGTTTCTTTTTCGGCGTCCTGGGTGTGCACCGCTTTTTTGTGGGCAAGATCGGTACCGGCATTCTGATGTTGTTTACCCTGGGCGGATTCGGCATCTGGGCGCTCGTCGATTTCATTATTATTGTCACCGGAAACTTCACCGACAGCGACGGTCGGATGGTCAAAGCTCAGAACTGACTAAAGCCCGTATGCTTGCGGGATAGGGCGACACGTCGCCTGGTACCCAGCCTTCCCGTTGCACCTGCCTCTTTATCGCCTCGATTCGATCATCGAGGTGAGGATGTGACGACATGATCGTCGGCACGTCATCATCATCGGTGGTCTCGCCCAGTTTCTCGAAGAACTGCGTAACACCACCGACATGCCCATAACGCGCAGCCAGCGCCCCGACCGCCATCGAATCTGCCGCCTCTTCCTGAGTTCGACTGTAAGCGTTAAGCGTCATTTCGATGCCTAGATTTGCGGATGTTGGCGCATCCATGCCGCCACCGGACAACGCCGACGACAACACCTGGAATAGAATCCCGCGACCGGTTCCGGTGAGTGGGTCACGGTTCACGGCATGTGCGATTTCATGAGCGAGCACCATGGCCAGGCTGTTCTCGTTGTCGACAACGGTCAGCAATTCGTCGATTACAAAAATGTGGCCGCCGAGTGTCGTGAATGCGTTCTCCATATCACCATCGACAACATAGAAATGCAGTTGCAGGTCCACCGGCACATCCATTTGTCGGGCCATTTCTGCGCCAAGACGCTCGACGTAAGCCTGCAATTCCGGATCGGCATCGTCCAGCAAATGCTCTTCTATCCACTGCACATGCGGCGCGACAAACTGCCGCTCACTCTCATGACTGATAAGTCGAATCCAGTGTGGGGCGGTAGCTATCGCTATGGCAATGATTGCGGCGAATGCGAGCGTTCCGATCGCAACGACATACAGGAAGCGGCGAATGCGTTCCGACTCGCCCGCATCGATTTTGTGGATGTAGTCGCTAATTGCTATTCCATTCCATATTTCAGATCGAGAATCGTGCGTGACGATATGATCACGAACACAGGCATCATACTAGCTACCTTTACCCTTGAGACACTCGGGCTGCTATCCTTTCGACGCAGCCCGTTTTCTGTGTAAAGAAGTAACACAAGAATTG
Organism: Woeseiaceae bacterium; assembly: GCA_013138675.1. Lineage (GTDB taxonomy): Bacteria > Pseudomonadota > Gammaproteobacteria > Steroidobacterales > Woeseiaceae > UBA1847. The sequence goes on from WTCH01000024.1 coordinate 2,122, forward strand.
TGAAGGGAAGTCGTATGACAACAAACAGGAACGTGTCGCCGGCCGCACTGCTCATCGCAGTCTTTGTTGCTCTTGCTGTCGGTATCCTCGTCTCACTGGCGATTCGTCCTCCGGGCGCCGTGCCTGAAAACGATGCGGTGAGCCAGTCAGCCGGATTTGAACAGGTCCGCTGGCGGGTAACGTCGTCGTTCACATCCAACCTGCCCATCGTCGGGCCACCGCCGCAGCGCATCGCCGACGACCTGAGGGCCATGAGCAACGGTGCCTTTCAGATCAAAACATTTGATCCGGGCGAGATCGTGCCAGCGCTGGAGATCACCGAGAGTGTCAAGGAAGGCAAAGTACAGGCGGGCTTCCAGTGGCTTGGCTACGACCAGGGGCGTATCCCCGCATCAACGCTGATCTCGGCTGTCCCATTTAGCATGGAACCGATGGAGTTCGCGGCATGGTGGTATTACGGCGGTGGCCGCGAGCTGGGCGAGGCTTTGTATGAGCCACACAATGTCATGCCGATAGTCTGCTCTATAACGAGCCCGGAGACGGCCGGCTGGTTTCGTGAGCCGGTCGAGTCTCTCGATGATCTGGTCGGACTGAAAATTCGATTCGCCGGGCTTGGGGGTAAGGTTCTGCAGCGTGTCGGTGCATCGGTCACCATGATTCCGGCGGCGGAAATTTTTCAGGCACTGGAGAAAGGCGCTATCGACGCGACGGAGTTTTCCATGCCAGTTGTCGATCAGCTACTGGGATTCAGTCGCGTGGCGCAGTACAACTATTTCCCGGGCTGGCACCAAACCTTTTCGGCGGGGCATCTGCAAGTCAACCTTGATGAGTGGAACAAACTCCGGGCTGAGACGCAGACAATGGTTCGTGTTGCCTGCCAGGCCTCCGCGATGTTGTCGATTGCCGAATCGGAGTTCTTGCAGGGCCCGGTGATTCGGGATTTTGAGGAACAAGGTGTGATTACCAGCACGTTGTCGACCGAAATCCTCGAGGAGTTGCGTGCCGTGACCCAGGTGGTGCTCGACGAAGAAGCGGCCAAAGATGAACAGTTCGCGAGAATCCTCAAGTCACAACGCGAGTTTTCCGCAACCTATCGTTACTGGAAGACCAGAGGCTACCTGCCGAGATCATTTTGAGTATCGATGCTTCGAAAATCAGCGAGGTCCTTCCGCATCGCGAACGATTTCCGCACACGCGCCTGTCAGCAGCATCGCGACGCATGTTCAAAAGTCTGCTGCGCGTGCTGTCGTGGATATGGTTTGTCCTGATTCTCGTTGTCGTCGTCAATGTGACGATGCGCTATGTGTTCGGCGAAGGCCGCATTGAATTTGAAGAGATCCAGTGGCACCTCTATGCCGCCGGCTTCCTGATCGGTCTCGCGACCTGTATGGACAGTGACAATCATGTCAGGGTGGACATCTTTCACGAGCGAATGGGCCTGCGCTGGCAAGCATGGATCGAGCTGTACGGACTGTTGCTTTTGTTTTTTCCGTTCGTCATCGCGATGTTTATCTTTTCCGTCCCGTTCGTTTCTTATTCGTTCGCGATCGCGGAGATTTCGGATTCGCCGGGTGGTCTTCCGTATCGGTGGGTCATCAAGAGTTTTCTGCCCTTGAGTATGTTGTTGTTACTGGTCGCCGGGGTTAGTCGATTCTCTCGTGCGACAGCGTACCTGTTTGGTTGGCCACGCAATGTCGATTAACGACGCACTTGCAATCCTGATGTTTGTTTCATTCATCGGGCTGATCCTGTCCGGTTTCGCGGTCGCCTGGGTGCTCGGTGGCCTGGCAATCGTGTTCACCGTGATCGCCATTGTCCTGGATATTGATCTTGGCTTTGCGATCGGCGTCGACTGGGCCTATACGTCATTGAGCGCGAATCGCGTCTGGGACGTCATGAAGAACTGGGTGCTGGTTGCGCTGCCCATGTTCATTTTTATGGGCATGATGCTCGAGCGCTCCGGTATCGCGGGTGACCTCATGACCAACCTGACGCGCGTTTTCGGGCGCGTGCGGGGCGGGCTGGCGGTTACGGTAACGATTATTGGACTGCTGCTCGCCGCAACGACCGGCATCATCGGTGCGTCGGTCGTTTTGCTGGCACTACTCGGCCTGCCCGTCATGTTGAAACACGGCTATCGACCTTCTCTGGCGGCCGGAACGGTGTGCGCTGTCGGAACACTTGGCATCCTGATTCCTCCGAGCATCATGCTCGTATTAATGGCCGACCGCCTGGCGATGTCCGTGGGCGATCTGTTCCTGGGAGCGATGATCCCGGGACTGTTGCTTGGATTTCTCTATATTTTGTATCTGCTGGTCATCAGCAGGTTCGACAAAACAGCCGCACCAGTTCCGGACGGCGTTGAGCCGGTAAGCATCGCTGCCATCCTCGGCGTGTTCCGCGCGGTGCTGGCGCCTATTGCCCTGATTCTCGCGGTACTTGGCAGTATCTTTTTTGGCATTGCCACACCGACCGAGGCCGCCGGCGTCGGGGCATTTGGCGCGATGCTTCTCGCGCTGGTACGACGTCAGTTGAACCGCAATGTCATGGCAGATGTACTGCAGCAGACAACGACGACCACGGCTTTCATTTTCGCCATATTCGTCGGTGCAACGGCGTACTCACTGGTATTGCGCGGCCTTGGCGGCGATGAGCTCATCGAAGGCGCCCTACTCGGCCTGCCGTTCGGGCCCACCGGCATTGTGATTACCATCCTGTTCGCGACCTTCCTTCTTGGTTTCTTTTTAGACTGGATTGAAATCTCGCTGATCATTCTGCCGCTGGTCGCGCCGGTCGTGCAGAGCCTCGGATTCGATCTCGTCTGGTTTACCGTGATGTTCGCGGTATGCCTGCAGACCTCTTTCCTGACGCCACCCGTTGGCTTTGCGATCTTCTACCTCAAGGGCGTTGCGCCGGATGGCATCGGAGTCCGTACAATTTATCGCGGCGTCGTGCCCTTCATTCTGTTGCAGCTCCTGGGCCTGACGCTGATTTTTATCTGGAAGCCACTCGTCACCTGGCTGCCATCACTGGCCTACTGAATCTTTGACTAGAAAACTTTCCTACCGCGCTGACATTGATGGACTGAGAGCCGTTGCAGTCCTGGCTGTTATTGCAGCCCACCTGCCTGAAAATTTCCTGCCCAGTGGATTTCTGGGCGTAGATGTCTTCTTCGCAATTTCAGGCTTTGTCGTCACCGCCTCACTGCTAAACCAGCAACGAACAGAACTCGCGCGGCTCTATGTGGGCTTTCTCTCAAGGCGAGTAAAGCGCTTGCTGCCCGCGCTCGCCGTATGTGTGGCGGTTACCGTCGTAGTTGTATTGGCGACCGACCCTTTCCCGCAGCACTCAGTTCAAACGGGGCTCGCCGCTCTGTTCGGCTTTGCAAATGTCGTACTGTTCTTCTTTGAACTCGATTACTTTTCTCCGTCGTCCATATTCAACGCGTTTACCCATACCTGGTCATTGGGGGTAGAAGAACAGTTCTACGTCGTATTCCCGATGTTCGCGTGGTTTTTCTACTACAGAACCAAGACCGATTCTTTCAAGGCGTTGGCTGGCGCCATGATCGTGGGTGGCCTGATATCTGTAGTGCTGTTTGCCTGGTTGTACGAGGATCATCAGGCCGCGGCTTTTTTCCTGATGCCCACCCGGATCTGGGAGTTGGGCGTCGGTGCGCTGGTCTTCCTGGGGACGCGCCGCAGGCAGTCGGGGCCGTTGCAGGGGATCTTCAGGCGCCTGTCCCCGTTCGCCCTGGTGGCATTGATAGCTTGCTTCTTCGTTCCGGAGCATTACGCAATGCCCGCCACATTGGCAGCCGTTGGATTGACGGGAGTGCTGCTGGCCTCTGACGATCGGTCCCTGGCGGCGCGCCTGCTGATGCTGCCGCCCGTCGTATACATCGGGAGAATTTCCTATTCTCTCTACTTGTGGCACTGGCCGATTATTGCCCTGGGACCGATCGTTCTTGCAACCACCTGGCGATCTTCAGCTGTGTACGTAGTTGCCATGGCAATTGCCGCCGTCATTTCATTTCACTGGGTCGAAAAACCCTTGCGATACATGGCCTGGACGACTCGCCGGGGACTTGATATTGGATTGGGGCTAGCCTGTAATCTAGTGCTTGCCGCTGTATTGCTCTTCATGATGGCTGGGGCAGGTTCAACTTCAGGGTCCGCAACAGTCGCTCTTCACCCTCCCTCCTATCTGCCCGTCATTCCCAGCGGTAAATCGCATGTGCTGACCTGTGCACTGGATGGCGGGAGCAGGACATTTAAGCCCGACACTGTCAGCAACTGCACGGTGCCGCCAGAACCCGGCATGCCAACCATCTGGACCATGGGAGACAGTCACTCCGGGCATTTGCAGGGCATGTTGTACGAACTACACGACAGGCTTGGCGTGGGCGTGCACCTGGTCGAAACGCCCGGCTGGAGCTTTCCATTTCCAGCCGGCAAAAAGTTCGCACCACGCGAGGCGGTGTTCGGCGAGATTTCCGCGATGTTCAAGCCCGGCGATATCGTTCTCGTATCGCGAATTTTCCTTACGCGCACCCGTCCGTACTCGGTTCTGGAATTGAGGCCCTGGCTATACAACGCCTCTCGTCTTGCCGAGGATCTCGCCAGACAAGGGGTGAGACTGGTTATCACCGGGCCACCACCGTTGTTTCACTACGACGACATCCGTGAGTGCAGCCTGGA
>WTCH01000078.1 GCA_013138675.1 Woeseiaceae bacterium
GCGTGCGCGCCTGCGATGAGGTCCAGGGAACTTTTGCGCTGACGATCCAGGGGCGCGGCTTCGATTCCAAAGTCTCGGCAGGCATCAGCGAGGACTTCCTCAACTCTGAATGTGTTTCCTGCGGCGCATGTGTTCAGGCATGCCCGACGGCGACCCTGATGGAGAAGAGCGTCGTGGATCATGGACAGCCGGAGCGCAGCGTCAAGACCACCTGCGCGTATTGCGGCGTCGGCTGTTCGTTTGTCGCGGAAATGCGCGGTGACCAGGTCGTGCGCATGACGCCCGACAAAGACGGCCAGGCAAATCATGGCCACAGTTGCGTCAAAGGTCGCTTTGCCTGGGGTTATTCGACGCATCGCGACCGTGTTCTCGATCCATTGATTCGCGACTCGATCGACAAGCCCTGGCGAAAGGTCAGCTGGGACGAGGCCATCGAATACACGGCCAAACGCTTCAAGGAAATCCAGGCTGAACATGGGCGCAAGTCAATTGGCGGCATCACCTCATCGCGCTGCACTAACGAAGAAGTATTTGTCGTACAGAAACTTGTTCGCGCAGCAATGGGTAACAACAATGTCGACACCTGCGCGCGCGTTTGCCATTCACCAACGGGCTACGGACTAAATCAGACACTCGGAACCTCAGCGGGTACACAGCCGTTTGACAGCGTCATGGATGCTGACGTCATTATTGTCATCGGTGCCAACCCGACTGCGGCCCACCCGGTCTTTGCATCGCAAATGAAACAGCGCTTGCGTCAGGGTGCGAAGCTCATCGTCGTGGATCCCAGGAAGATCGAACTGGTCAAGTCCGCACGTATCAAAGCGGACTATCACCTGCCGCTATTGCCGGGCACCAACGTGCCGGTAGTTAATGCGCTCGCACATGTGATCGTCTCTGAGGGTCTTGCCGACGACGCGTACGTTGCCGAGCGCTGCGACACCGAATCGTTCGACGCCTGGAAAGCGATGATTCTGAAACCCGAGAATTCTCCTGAAGAGGTCGAAAAAATCTCGGGCGTGCCGGCCGACGACATTCGCGAGGCCGCGCGACTTTATGCGCGCGCAGAACGCGGCGCCATCTACTACGGACTCGGCGTTACCGAACATAGCCAGGGCTCGACAATGGTCATGGGTATGGCCAACCTCGCGATGGCAACCGGCAACATCGGTTTTTCGGGATGCGGCGTGAACCCGCTACGCGGACAAAACAATGTGCAGGGCTCCTGTGACATGGGCTCATTCCCGCACGAACTGCCAGGCTACCGCCCGGTAGGCGATGACGAGGTTCGCGGCACCTTTGAAAAGCACTGGGGCGTCGAAATCGATCCTGAGCCCGGCTTCCGCATTCCCAATATGTTCGACGAGGCTTGCGCCGGCCGTTACAAAGGCATTTACATCCAGGGCGAGGACGTCGCGCAATCTGATCCGGACACGCACCACGTCGAAGCGGCGCTCCGCAACATGGAGTGTGTCGTTGTGCAAGACTTGTTCCTCAACGAGACCGCCAAGTTCGCACATGTCTTCCTGCCCGGAACCTCGTTCCTCGAGAAGGATGGCACATTCATCAATGCCGAGCGCCGCATCAACCGCGTTCGCCCGGTGATGAAGCCCAGCCAGGGCAAAGACGAGTGGCTGATCACCCAGGAACTGGCGCAGGCACTCGGTTACCCGATGAACTACAACGATGCAGCCGAGATCATGGATGAGATTGCGGAACTGACGCCAACGTTTACAAATGTCAGCTTCAAATTCCTCGATGAGGTCGGCAGTGTGCAGTGGCCCTGCAATGAAAAGGCCCCGATGGGCACGCCGATCATGCACATCGACAATTTCGTTAGCGGCAAGGGTCTGTTCATCGAAACAGACTACGTACCTACGGAAGAACGCACGAATCGCAAGTTCCCGTTGTTGCTGACGACCGGTCGCATCCTGTCGCAATACAATGTCGGTGCCCAGACGCGACGCACCGACAACATGGTCTGGTATGACGCCGACTTGCTCGAAGTGCATCCGTCTGATGCCGAGATGCGCGGCATCAAGGAAGGCGACCTCGTCGCATTGTCGAGTCGCAAGGGTGAGATTTCACTGGTCGCAACCATCACGGAGCGTGTTCAACCGGGTGTCGTCTATACGACGTTTCACAACCCGGAAACCGGTGCCAATGTCGTGACAACGGAGCACAGTGACTGGGCGACCAGTTGCCCCGAATACAAGGTCACGGCCGTACAAATCACCCCAGCGAACGCTCGGTCCGAGTGGCAACACCAGTTCGACGAAAACGCCAGGAAACAGGGAAAGATCGTCGAAACGACGTAGGAGCCCGCCCCACCGGGCGACCGTGTTCGCCACACAGGTCCGACACCGGGTACGCGCCCGAGCTTAACCTCGCTCGCCATCCCTGGCTCGCTCAGATCGTACTCCGCTTGCTTTGGCTTCCTGCGTCGCGGCGCTACACACGACGCTCGTGCGCGTACCCGGTGTCGGACCTCGCCGATGATCGGGGAGGCCGAGGGCGGGATGTTTGTTGCCGGTAGTAAAGCGGACCGCAGGGAGCCATACCGGCAACAAACATGCCGTTCTCGAGCCTGTGCAATGAACCTGGTCGCCCGGTGGGGCGGGCTCCTACGTTTGGGATTCGGCCTCTTCGCCGTCCGGGAATAGCCAAGCGGTGATGTGGTGTTTGATGAATTTTGCGAAGACAACGTAGGCAACACCAAGGGCGATTGCGCCGACTGGTGGTTGCCAGCTCACGACATACGCCGGCCACATGAAAGCCTGAATCATGTTTGCAATTGAGTCCGACATGAAGCGGAACAGGAATTCGATGATTTGATTCGTGAAAAAGTCAACGACGCCATCAGCCCCGGCGATTTCACCGAGCACGGTGGTTACTTCAAGATAGATGAAGGTTGCCGCCCAACCGACAGCATACAATCCACCACCGCGGAGTTTCCATACCTTCGCAAACCAAAGGCGAAACCAGCTCTTTGCTTTGTCGATCAAGCAGCGCTACCTGCGGATTCTCGTGAACCTCGTTCCCTCGAGGGTCAGGTTCGCCATCAACCCGGAAGAGTTGAAGATAAATCCGACAACAGGATCGCGCACGTTTTGCGTATCGATAGTCTTGCCAGCACCGACGTCGATCAACGCGACCGAGCCATCAACTCCTACGCGCCAGCCACTCGAATTGCGGAAATCTTCGAGCGCGTTTTCCGACATGAAGCAGATAACGATCGACCGTGCCTGCGCACCGGCCTGCAAACCGAGCGAGCCGCTCGTGATGCGGAAGTAATCGACAGTCTTGCCCCCGATTCTCAGCACGCCTTCGCCCGTCTCAGCACCGATACCCAGTCCAGCACGCAAAGCGCGTGGAAAAACGAGATAGCCGGCCGACTGGTTAAGAAATATTTCGGAGCCGTCGATGTCCGTCGTGAATATTTTCAAGGCCTCGTCGGCGTCCAGATCGATTTGTGCCGCCGTCGTCTCGAACACTGAGCAAGCACTTAAGAAAAAGCTCACGAGCGCGAGCACCCAGATTTTGTACGCCGTTTGTATTTTCATGCCGGCATTGTAAAGGCGGCCAACATGCGCCGCAAAGTGTCGCGCAATTGCGACGCTTTTTCGTCGTCGTATTGCCGCGTTTGCTCGTTCATGTATGCCCGCTGTGCGAGTTCCAGCTGAATTGCGTGAACGCTTTGCGCGGGTCGGCCATAGTGGCGCGTCGTATGGCCGCCCTTGAATCGCGCGTTGACTACCGCGTCATAGGGCGACTCTTGCGCGACATTCACCACCGCATCCGACAAAGAGGTGGCGCAACTGCGGCCGTCATACGTGCCGATGTTGAGAATCGGAAGCTCACCCTCGAATAGTGTCGGCATCCGGCTCGTGATCGAATGCGCATCCCAAAGCAGTGCGTACCCGTGGGTATCGCGGCACGCTTCCAGAACATGTTGCACCTTGTCGTGATAGGGGCGCCAGTACCGGATCAGACGATCCTCGATATCGATCGACGCGTCACCAGAGTAGAGGTCCCGTCCATCGAAGGTTTGCAGTGGACACAGACCGGTCGATCGCTGCCCCTCATACATCGATGCGTCATCGGCGGGCCGATTGAGGTCGACGACGTAGCGCGAACAATTGGCCACAATCATCGATGCACCGATCTCTTTCGTAAATTCGTACAAACGAGCAACGTGCCAATCCGTATCGGGCAGCGCTTTGCCTGCATCTGTCATGGTTGCCGCAATGCTCTCCGGCAGCTCGCGCCCGTCATGCGGCACGCTGACGAGCAATGGCGAGGTACCCTGGTGAAACGAATAGCAGTCAGTCATGCGCTCAAGCTGGGCAGGATCGATGACGAATACTCACAGAACCTGCCGCCGTCGATCAACGCGGCGACGCGCGCGATATCTGCCGACATCGATCGATCTTCAGTGTAAGCCGGGGATACCTCACGCAATGTAACCATGATCTCTTCGATCGCCGAAGAACTTTTCTGCGGATGATGAAACTCGACACCCTGCGCCGCAGCCAGTAATTCGATCGCAACGATGTTCTTGGCGTTGTCGAGCATCGTGTGCAGGCGCCGCGCTGCGAACGTCGCCATGCTGACGTGGTCCTCCTGGTTTGCCGACGTCGGAATGCTGTCGACACTCGCCGGATGCGCATGTGATTTGTTCTCAGACGTCAGTGCCGCCGCCGTCACCTGCGCCATCATGAAGCCACTGTTGAGCCCACCCTCCTCGACCAGGAACGCAGGCAGGCCACTGAGGTGCGAATCGATCAGTAGTGCAATACGGCGCTCTGACAATGAGCCGAGTTCCGCGATTGCCAGCGCAAGGTAGTCTGCAGCAAGAGCAACCGGTTCCGCGTGAAAATTGCCACCGGAAAGAACAGCGCGCGAATCTGCGAAAACCAGCGGGTTATCGGTAACCGCGTTCGACTCGGTCTCGATGACCTTGCAAACGTGTCGCAGTACATCGAGGCACGCGCCCGCAACCTGCGGCTGGCAGCGAATCGAGTACGGGTCCTGAACGCGATCGCACTCAACGTGTGACGCACGAATGTCACTTCCTGCCATGAGCTCGCGCAGTACCCCGGCAACTGCGATCTGACCGCCGTGCCCTCGTACGCTCTGAATTCGTTTGTCGAACGGTGTATCGCTGCCTTTGATCGCATCCGAGGCCATTGCACCGGCTGCGAGTGTCGCTGCCAGCAGATGTTCGGTTCGAAAGATCGCGGCCAGCGCCAGCGCCGTCGACACCTGGGTGCCGTTCAACAGTGCCAGGCCCTCCTTGGGCCCAAGCGTGATGGGTTTGAGCCCGGCTTCCTGGAGCGCCAACTCGGCTGGAACTATCGTGCCGGCAACCCTGGCCTCACCGACGCCGATCAACACGCCGGCCATGTGCGCCAGCGGTGCAAGATCTCCCGATGCGCCTACCGAGCCTTGCGATGGTATGCGTGGATAGATGTTGTTATTGATCAATGCGCAGATCGCGTCGACCAGTTCCGGCCTTACACCCGAAAACCCCTCCGCGAGCGCAATGACTTTCATCAGCATGATCAGCCGCACGATATCGTCATTTAGATCTTCACCGACACCGACGGCGTGTGAGCGGACGAGGTTCTCCTGCAAGTGCGCGAGCTCGTCATCACTGATTCGAACCTGGGCCAGTTGCCCGAAGCCGGTGTTGACGCCGTAAACCTTCTCGCCGCCAGCAACAACGTCCGCAATGAGTTCGTTCGACTCGGAGACACGTCGTCGCGCCTGTCCGCCTAAACTCACCTTCACCGGTTGCTTCCACGCTGCGCGCAGTTCCGCGAGTGTGATGAGCTGGTTGTCGATGATCAGCATCATGTCGAATCTCCATCGTCGAGCATGGGCAAGTGCAAGCCATGTTCACGTGCGCAATTGATCGCATCCTCATAGCCGGCGTCGGCATGTCGCATGACGCCTGTTCCTGGATCATTCCAGAGCACGCGCTCGATGCGCTTGTCCGCCGCCTCGCTGCCGTCACATACAATGACGAGTCCGGCGTGCTGCGCGTAGCCCATACCTACGCCTCCGCCATGATGGAATGAGACCCAGGTCGCCCCACTCGCCGTATTCAGCAAGGCGTTGAGTATTGGCCAGTCGGACACTGCATCGGACCCATCCAGCATTGCCTCGGTTTCGCGATTTGGACTCGCGACCGAGCCACTGTCGAGATGGTCACGCCCGATCACGACGGGGGCACTCAACTCACCAGTTCTTACCATCTCGTTAAATGCCAAACCTAGTTTGTGACGTTCGCCGAGCCCAACCCAGCAGATACGCGACGGCAGACCCTGAAAGTGAATGCGTTCTCGTGCAGCATCGAGCCATGCATGAAGATGCGTGTTGTCCGGAATCAACTCCTTCACCTTGGCATCGGTTTTGTAAATATCCTCCGGGTCACCCGACAGTGCCACCCAGCGGAACGGCCCTACGCCGCGACAAAACAACGGACGCACGTAGGCGGGGACAAATCCCGGAAAATCGAAAGCGTTATCGACGCCTTCGTTCAACGCTTCCTGACGAATGTTGTTGCCGTAATCAAACGTCGGGATACCGGCCTCATGAAACTCGAGCATCGCCCGAACATGAACCGCCATCGACTTCCTGGCCGCAGCGGCAACGGCATCAGGGTCGTGCTCGCGCCCCTGCTCCCATTGTTCCAGCGTCCAGCCCGCCGGAAGGTAGCCGTTCGCGGGGTCGTGTGCCGACGTCTGGTCGGTCACGGCATCTGGCCGAACACCGCGTTTCAATAATTCGGGCAGTATTTCTGCCGCATTGCCAAGCAGTCCTACGCTGAGCGGCTGCCGGTCCTCAATCGACTTGTTGATCAGTCCCAGAGCCTCATCCAGTGACTCGGCACTCGTGTCGAGGTAGCCCGTCTCAAGCCGCTTCTGAATACGGCTGGGCTGGCATTCGATCGCCAGCATCGATGCACCTGCCATCGTAGCGGCCAGCGGCTGCGCGCCGCCCATGCCGCCGAGGCCCGCCGTCAGGACCCAGCGACCCAGCAGGTCACCGTCGTAGTGCTGGCGCCCCATCTCGACGAAAGTCTCATAGGTGCCCTGGACGATGCCCTGGCTACCGATGTAAATCCACGAACCGGCCGTCATCTGGCCGAACATCATCAGACCCTTGCGATCGAGCTCGCGGAAGTGCTCCCAGTTTGCCCATGCCGGCACCAGGTTCGAATTGGCGATCAGCACGCGTGGTGCATCCTCGTGGGTGCGAAACACGCCGACCGGCTTGCCGGACTGCACCAGCAACGTCTCATCACTTTCGAGATTTTTTAGCGTCTCGACGATCTTGTCGAACGACGCCCAGTCGCGGGCCGCCTTGCCGATGCCGCCGTAGACAACCAGGTCCTCGGGCCGCTCGGCTACTTCGGGGTCGAGATTATTCATGAGCATGCGCAGCGGCGCTTCGGTCAGCCAGCTTTTTGCCTGCAGGGTGGTGCCCGTCGGCGCCTTGATCGTGCGTTTGTTGGTCATTGTTGCAGTTTCTCCAGTTCCACGACGTCTGCCGTCGCCGATTTGGGTGTCCCAGGAGGGGTGTAGTGTCCAGCCAGCTCATAGCGGCTGCCTGGATGATGTAAGCGCGCGAATGTGACGGGCCGTCCATGCGACCAGGTGCGGCGCATAACGACCAGGCCGGGTTCGCCATCGGCCATCTTCAATCGTTGTCGCACCGCGGCGTTGGGTTGCGCGGCGCGCACGACCTGCTCGGCTTCCTGCAACGGGGAAATTGCCGTCAGGTAAGCACTTGGTGTCACCGCGCTGAAGTCCTGCAGCAGGCAATCGGGTGCGAAATCCGCAACGATATGCCGGTCCTCGAGCTGGATGGGGGACTCGTTCTCATAGTGCACGAGCATCAGGTGAAACACGTCGCTGCCCTGCTCGACGTGCAGAGCTTTGGCGACCTCGCCTCGTGCATGCTGCAATGTCTGGCGCAGGACCTCACAGGTATGTGTGTGTCCGCGCTGTTCGATTTCGTCGGCGATGTTCTGCACCTCGAGAACGTGCGAGCCGGCTCGAAAATCCGACACGAACGTACCCCGCCCCGCGATACGCCGAACGTAGCCTTCGTCCGTCAGTTCACGCAGCGCGCGGTTCGCTGTCATACGCGAAACGCTCATCGCCTCCACAAGCTCATTCTCCGACGGGACACGATCGGCCGGGCGCAATTCGCCACTCGATATGCGGCCGATAATCAGGTCCTTGAGCTGCTGATACATGGGCTTCGCAACAACGGTCACGGCGAAATTCCAATTCGCTGCAGAGTGTCCGCGTAAGCTTGCCGCGTGTCGCCACGATCGACGTGGTCGCCATCGACGACTCGCCATTCGCCGCCGACCATCACACGCTCTATCGGCAATCGGTAACCGGAAAACACGAGTGCATCGAGCAATGACGCAGCACCGTGACCCACCAGCATCGGATCGTCGTCGTACATCGCAACCAGGTCCGCCGGCGCGCCGACCTGTAGTCCCCGGGTCGTCTGGCCACTCGCCTGCAAGCCACCCGCCAGCGCACGCGAGAACAACTCTCGACCGACGTGCGGCTCTTGCAGCGAGGCGATGTTTCGAGATCGTGAAGCCAGTCGCTGGCCGTACTCGAGCCAGCGCAGTTCCTCGAACGGGTTGATTGAAACGTGGCTGTCCGACCCAATCGCGATTCGGCCACCTGCGCTGAGGAAATCGTGTAGCGGAAACAGCCCGTCGCCCAGGTTCGCTTCGGTACTCGGACACAGACATACGACGGCATCTGTTGCGGCAAGATCGTCGACTTCATCGGCGTCCAGGTGTGTTGCGTGAACGAGGCACCAGCGCTCGTCGACGGTGAAGTTCTCAAGCAACCAACGCACCGGCCGCCGGCCATAGCTTGAAAGACACTGGTCGACCTCGCGCTGCTGTTCGGCGATGTGCAGATGAACCGGAATCCCTGCTGCGACCGACACGTCGACGATCGCCTGCATCGATTCCTGGCTGACTGCGCGCAGGCTGTGCGCACCGATGCCGATGTGAATACGATCCGTCGTGTGTTCACTTACGCGGCTGTGATGCTCGAGAAAGCTGTCCAGGTCGAGAGCGAACAGTTTCTGGTGGCCTTCAGGCTCTGGTTGGTCGAATCCTGCACGCTCATACAACACGGGCACGTACGTCAGGCGAATGCCGCTACTCTCAGCAGCAGCACGGATCGCGTGGAACATCACATTGTCTTTGTCGTCAGCCCCGGGCTGCCGGTGCAGGTAATGAAACTCTGCGACAGACGTGTAACCACTGGCCAACATTTCCGTATAAGCCTGGCGTGTGATCGCAGCCAGGGCATCTGCATCGAGCCTACCTGCAAGTTCGTACATGCGTTCGCGCCAGGTCCAGAAATTGTCCTGACCTGCTGGTGAACGTTCTTCCGTTCTGCCGGCGAGCGCGCGCTGGAAGGCGTGACTGTGTGCATTACAGAGACCCGGAATAACGACGCCGGCCATGAAGTCTGACGGTTCCGGCGTGACGTTTTCGATGACCGAGCCGATCTTACCCGCACGCACGGTTAGCCGGACGTTGTCCATCCAGCCCTTTTGAATCAATGCCTTACGCGCGAAAATGTGGTTCATTGCGATTCCGTCAAGTTGTATATACAGGCTAGACCATGATAACGTCGAATGCAATTTGCGGAGGCAAGAATGACTCACTGGGACCTGCTCCTGACCGATGCGCGCATCGCCACGATGGAGCGCGATGTAGCGCCATATGGCGTCATCGACGATGGCGCGATCGCAATCGCGGACGGGGCAATCGCGTGGGTCGGAAGCACCGCCTCGATTCCGAACAACGAAGTGCGGGAAGCCAGGTCGCTTTCAGGACATTGGGCAACCCCGGCACTGATCGACTGTCACACGCACCTCGTGTTTGGTGGCGATCGCTCGGCCGAGTTTGAACAACGACTGAGCGGCGTCAGCTATGAGGACATTGCACGCGCGGGCGGTGGCATCCTGTCTACGGTGCACGCAACACGCAACAGCAGCAGCGATGAACTGTTCGAGTCCGCCAGCAAGCGACTGCAAATGCTGCAAGCCGACGGCGTCGCAACCGTCGAGATCAAGACCGGATACGGGCTTGATGTTGCGACCGAAATCAAAATGCTCGAAGTTGCTAATCGCCTTAGTGAATCGTCTGCAATCACGATCCAGACGACGCTACTCGCAGCACATGCCATTCCGCCCGAATACAAGAACGATGCCGACTCGTATATTGAACTGATTTGCGAAGAGCTGATACCACTTGTCGCCGAACGCGAACTTGCCAACGCTGTCGATGCGTACTGCGAAGAATTTGCGTTCAGCGCCGAACAGGTCGCAAAGGTATTCGAAGCTGCAAGAGGGCATGACCTTCCTGTCAAATTGCATGCCGATCAATTGAGCGACGGTGGCGGTGCTGCACTTGCCGCGGGCTTCGATGCTTTGTCCGCCGATCACCTTGAATACGCTTCATCTGACGGCATCGCTGCAATGGCTAACTCGGGCACAACTGCCGTGCTGCTGCCAGGCGCCTACCTGACACTCAACGAGACGCAGCTGCCTCCTGTTGACGCAATGCGAGACAGCGGTGTTGCCATCGCCCTGGCCACCGACTGCAATCCCGGTACATCACCGCTTACGTCAGTGCGAGAGACAATGGCACTGGGTTGCCGGTTGTTCCGTCTGACGCCTGAGGAATGCCTGGCAGCCGTGACGCGTGCCGCGGCCGGCGCACTCGGCCTCAGCGATCGAGGTACGATCGAAATCGGCAAGCGCGCAGACCTCGCGATCTGGGATATCAGTCATCCACGTGACCTGAGTTACTGGCTGGGCAGCCAGTCTTTGTCAGGCTTGTTTATTTCAGGGTGCGATGTCAGTCTGACCCGACCGTGAATTCCCCTCCTCCCATTCAGAAGCGTAGCTTCATTGTTACGCTCGGCCTGCTAACGGGCATGGCAGCGTTCACCGTCGACGCGAGCCTGCCGGCCGTGCCGGCAATGGTCGAGGCGCTTACGACGAGCCTGTCGCGAGGCCAGCAGATCGTCGGTATTTTTATGTTCGGCATGGCGTTCGGACAGATTCCGGCCGGCCTGGTTTCGGACCGCGTCGGTCGACTTCCTGTCCTCTATACCGGCATGGCGTTGTTTCTGGTTGGAGCGATCGCATCGGCGCTTGCCGACAATATCGAGGTGATGCTGATCGGGCGTTTCGTGCAAGGCTTCGGTGCTGCACCCGCGATCGTGTTGTCGCGTGCCATCGTGCGGGACATCTCGAGTGGCAAAGCGGCGGCAAGGCTTATGTCGCTGATGACCATGATCTTTACAGTCGCACCGGTCATTGCGCCGAGTATTGGCGCCTTGCTGGTTGCCCGGTGGGGATGGCGTGCCCCGTTCATCATGATTGTCTTCCTCGGTGTGTTGATCACATTCGGTGTGTACCGCTACCTCGACGAAACGCACACGCCGGACGCAGGGCAGCATCCTGTTCGTCAGTTGAAGTCGAGCTTTTCCGAGTTCTTTTCGCATCGACAGAGTATTTTTGGGTTGCTTTTGATAATTATGCCGCCGGCCGGATTTATGTCGATGATTGCACTGGCCGCGGCGCTGGTCGTCGAGATTTACGGTTTCAGCATTACGCAGTTTGGCCTGATCTTTGCGACCGCTGGAATTTCGATACTGATTGGCTCCGCGATCAATCGCCTGCTCGTGACGCGCCTCGACAGCATGCAGATCATTGCTATTGGCGTTTCGCTTTACGGAATCAGCGGCGTGTCATTGTTGATTATGGCATGGCTGAATTCGGCGCCGTTCGTGCTCCTCTGGGGGAGCGTGTGCCTGTTTATGGCGTCAGTCGCCATCGTGATGCCGAATGCAACGGTCATTGCACTCGATCCGTTGCCGAAAATCGCCGGCGTCGCCTCATCGATCATCGGCACGACGCAAAACATCATTGGCGCATCGGGCGCGTTTCTTGGTGCTGCGATCTACAACGGCACGGTGCGCAATTCTGTGGTGATCATGGGTACCGTGGGCGTGCTCGTCGTTTTGGTGTACTTGCTACGCCCGGTATTGTGCCCGCAAGTAGTCCACCACCCCGACGAACTGGCCCGCGACTAGGGTAGTTTCGTCAGAGCCTTGTCCGTGGGCTGGCGAGATTGTGTCGGCGTCATCTTCGGGTAGCCGTACCAGAGGAGACTGACCACGAACTCCTCGTCCGGATCAATGCCGATAATTTCGAAGAACCTCGCGTCACGAGTAATGTCGCCGGTCGTCCATTTCGAACCCACGCCTGCCTTCCACAGGTACAGCATGAAATTCTGCGTCGCCGCACAACACGCCGCATAGTCTTCCTGCTGCCGCAGTTCATCTGCAGACGTTCGGCAGGTAATCAGTATCCAGCCAGGCTTTTCAGACCAGCTTTTTGCCTTGTGCTCGCCGGCCTTGGCGTCGCCCTTTTTTTCCGTGCAGATGGCCCTGACGAGGCCCAGGCAAGCATCAATCGTTTCCCTGCCCAGCAGATAGAAATGCCAGGGCTCCGTGACGTGATGATTCGGCGCCCAGGTTGCCGCTTCAACAGCTTCCATAATCAGGCCATCGGGAACCGGTGTCTGCAGGAACAGGTTGATCGTACGGCGCCCGCGCAGCACCTCGCCGAACTCGCGCAATTCCTGCGTATAGTAGCTCGGCGATTTCTTCATCAATTGCCCTGCTTTACACCAGTCGTCATACGCCTGAGCACGTCATTCTTCGCAACGAAGTGATTGTAGAGCGCACCCAGGATGTGCAGCACGACAATCGCCGCGACGATCTTCCAGGAAAACTCGTGAACCTCCTCCCAGAAGTGGTGCACTTCTTCGCTCTCTTCGACAGGCAATGAAAAAGAAAACAGGCCGAAAAAAGAGATTGCGCCGCCGCCCGTCGCGATCGTGACCGGCCCGGAAATCAGTTGCGCAAACACGGCGACGTAAATAGCCCAATGCACCAGTGTCGCGGCTACGCGTTGCAGCGCCGGCATACCATCTGGATGGCCCGGCACTTCATTCATGAATCGCCAGATGAGCCGCACCGTCATCAGTACAAAGACCAGCAACGCGATCGAGCCGTGAATCACGCGCATTTCCGATTTCTCGGGTCCGCGCTCCATGCCGGCCTGCTCCAGCCCGATGTAAAAAATGACAACCAGGCCTATGGTGATCAGCCAGTGCAGCCATTTGGCCATTGACCCGAATTCGCTACTTGTATTCTTAAGTCCCATCTATTTGCTCCTTTTTGTCGTACGACCGCCCGAGGAAAACTGCCGCCGCCGCCCAGGCTGCACAGAATATCGCCGAGATTAACGCCACGCCAGCAAGGCCAATGCCCAGCGTTGCTGTCATCGCTGTATACAACCAGGCCGTTGCAACGTCACCGCCACGGTAAACGACGATATCGATAACCGGCTTGGCTTTAAAACGCGTTTCCGCGTCCACAATGGTGAACAACATCTCGCGGCCGGGGCGCGTGATTGCGTAGTTTCCAGCGCGGCGCGCGACCTGCAATCCGATCAACACTCCGAGTGCCGGGCTCGCGGCGACAATCAACCAGCCGCCAATCATCAGTACCGGCACCAGTGCGAGCGTCGCCGACATGCCGACGCGAGTTGCCAGGCGTCCGGTGACGACCAGAGCCGTTATTGCTGCCAGGCTATTGACCGCCAGGTCGATACCGCCCCAGATCTGCGCCCGGACATCGCGATCAAAATCGCCGAGCGCCTTGCGCAGCTCAAAATAGATGAAAGTATTCATGATGACGTAGAAAATGATGAACACACCAATTGCCAGCAGGTAGGGGTTGCCTGCGACTTTCGTGAAACCGGAAAACGGATTGGTGCCGAGCTGCTGTTGGCGTGTCAGGTCCGCCTGCACGTCCACGTTGCCGAGGTCACTGATGCGCAGGCGCTCAAGCATGCCGATTAGAGGAATTGGCACGAGCAGCAGCAACGCCGCAATCAAGAGCAGATTCAGTGTGCCGATGTTGTCGGCAAAAAACGTCGGAATGACAGGCCCGACGATGGCGCCAGCCGTCGCGCCCAGGGCAATGACCGAGGACAGCCGCTGTGCCTGCTCCTTGTTGTACAGCCCG
>WTCH01000269.1 GCA_013138675.1 Woeseiaceae bacterium
CCCAAATTCGACGCCAATATTGAAGAAAAGCAGTGCCAGCGGGATGGCCTGCTGTGGCAATCCGATCTCGCTCAGAGCGCCCGCGAAGCCAAAGCCGTGCAGCAAGCCAAACGTAAACGCGATGGCCCATGGACACTGCTGTGCAAAGCTCGACCTGCCTCGCTCCCGGTGTACCATTTCCGCGGCGACAAGCACGATCGACAGGGCGATAACCGCTTCGACCGGACTCTGCGGTACATGCACCCACCCGAGCGTTGCGGCAGCCAGGGTGATGGAGTGAGCACCCGTAAACGCCGTAATCGTGACCAGAACCTGCCGCCAACCCCTGACAAGTAACAGCAACGCCAGCACGAACAACAAGTGGTCGATGCCGAGCAAAATGTGCTCGACGCCGAGTCCGAGATAGGTAACGGCAGTTTGTTGCCAGGTCGGTGCCGCAGGTACCACAAACGACGGCGATGCCGATGTCAGCCGCGAAACCCTGGACGTGCCATCAAGCAAGGAGATTTGAACCAGCGTGTCCGTTAAGGTGCCGGCCAGCCCATCAATGTAGATAGTGCCGCCTTCAAGGCCGCCCGGACAATTGACACTCCAGCGATCAGTAAACGAGCCACCTACAGAGCGCGTGACGATGCGTGACGTGTTTTCACAGTTGTCGGGTAGCAGCGGATAAATGCTGAGACGCAGGTCGCCGCTCGCGGGCACTTTCCACAGAGCATCAAACTGATCTGGCTCCGACTCACGCAGATCGAGATAGCCCGGCCGAACCTCGTGCGCCTGAGTCGCCGCGGTAAACATCAGCAAGAGAATTGCGATGATGCTGCAACGACGTAACATCAGCGCTGCTCGACGTCTTCGATATCCAGCTCAACATCAAGCCACTCTGGACGTTCGATGACCACGCTGTAGCGAGAGCGCAGCTCCGCGAAGAATGCCTGGTTAACATCCTGGCGCTTAACCTCACGCCACTCGCGAATGACCGCATCCCGAACGACCTCAAGATCCGGCACGTTCGCCTCAATGCGCTCTTCAATGAACACCAGGTGCAGACCAAATCCCGACACCACCGGACCAAGCCATCGTCCGGTTTCGAGTTGCGTCAGGCTGGCTGCGAATTCACGTCCGAACTGACTCGCGATATCGCGCTGCGGGTACAACTCCATCGCAATTGGCAACGGCAATGAGTCGCCACGGGATGCTGCCCCCTCATCGGTTTCGCTACCATCCAGAGTAGCGAGCACTTTGCGTGCATCATCTTCAGTCGCGTCGCCGCGGGCATCCCGGCTGAAGTAGATGTGCCGAAAACTGATGCGCGCGTCTTCGCGGAATTTGTCGGGGTTGGCGTCGAGAAATGTCTGTAAATCGGAATCTTCATGATCTACCTGCGCCGCAATATCCTCGGACAGGAATTCCATTTTCTGCCGCAAGTGGCGGCGAATAACGGCGTTGTCCTGATCAAGTCCGAGAATCATCGCTTCGCGGTAGTAGATTTCTTCGCGGATGAAGTCCTCGATCAGGCCTTCGAGTTCAAGCTGCGTTGGCGGGCGCATGCGAGTCTTGCGCCACGCCTGCGACATGCGCTCGATGTGACCGGCACCAACGACAATCTCATCGGGTTCGAATTCGCTTCGATCCCCAATTAACGCAAACAGCCCGAACACCCCGGCCCCAAGGACCAGGAAGTGAACGAGCGGTTCGCGTATTAGAGTTTTTAGTGAGTTCGCCAACCTACATCGGCAATACGAGCGCAGTCCTCAATGAGGTCTCTACAATCGTTCCACGTGGGATATTGACGCTGGCACCACGCGTCAGGATCGACGCACCGAGGCCCACCTGCGCACCCGTTCTGGCGCCTGAGCTGCCGCCAATCAGTCCACCAACAGCGGCTGCTCTTGCCGTCCGCCCTACGGTACGTCGCCCCTCGCCGCCTGTTTGCGCGCTCATGCCGTCCGTGGCGATCGGGTGCAACACATCGTCAATCATGACGTCCGTAAATTCGGCAGACAGCTCCGACGATCCGACTGCGCGGCCAGACTGTTGCGCTGAAGCGATACGCCCATGCACAACCGTGCCGCGCGGGATCACTGTGACGCCATCCACCACAATCGCACTTTCGAGTTGACCACGGAAGCGATGGCCTGAGCCATGCTGGCCGGAATCGATGGTGTCTGAAGTACGAATGACAAGACGCGTGCCAGCGGGCACGGTGATCGTAGGCGCAGGGCCGGTCGAAATATTTGCCTCCGCTGTCGCAACACCTGCACTGAGGAAAATACCAACAACCTCACTCTCGGGAAACGCCTCGATACTCTCACCAGTGTTAAACATGATGATGCCGTTGCTGGAGCCAACGAAGTCGCCTTCAAGCAAGGTGCCATCGGCCAATTCAATTGTGTCTGCGGCCAGCGTGCTCGTTGCGAGTGCTGCGATCAGTAATATGATTGTCTGCTTCATAAGTCCCCTCTCAATCTCATTTAGTTTATTTTAGTTTGGTTTTTGCCAATTTGTGGAAATATGACGTATAGAAGCAAGATTCATGGGAAGTCGGCGAGGATCGCGGCGACAAACGTACGTACCGTTTCTGCCTGGTTTTCACGAAGTCTGTCAGTGACACGATTGGTCGCGGTACCTTCCCAGATCATCCGATTTTGCGAGGGATCAATCACGTCGATGGACAACGCGCCCTGGGTGGTTTGCTCAATAGTAGGTGTCGACATCGTGGCACCCCAGCCGCCATAGCGGCCACTCCTGTGCATGGTGCTGACGCTGGCGCCGGTGTTTCGCGTGCGGATCTGCTCCTGAGTTTCGAACAGGAAGTTAATGATTACGTCGGGGTTGTCCTGGTCGAGTCTCCAGCCGCGTTTTCCGAGTTCATCCGTCGTTGCGGCAATCAATTGCGTACTGAGCAGCGATTGCACATTTCCACTGTCGGTCGACAGTGGCTGCATAAAACCAAACGTATTGACGCTCATAAAATCGGCAGTAGGGTCAGCGTTGGTGTGGATTGACGGACCACTTGCGCATGCAGTTAGAAGTGCAGCAAGTACCGACGCAAAGACCAGCCGCAAGCCAGCTGTAGTTTGATTTTTCATATTGTGTTCTCCAAGAGTGCTCTTGTTATTTTGTTTCACTTTTTATTATTCGAGTTCACGAATGCAGCGGCTTACTCCAGTATAGTATAGTACATACGTACTTCTACCTACCTGGGTATTGCTAGGGTATTCGGGCATATCAACAAGAAACAATATCAGAAGGACGCTTTTCATGAAATCGCTAACAGTATGGATGTATGCCGCATTTTGTCTGGCCTTCCTCACCGTCGATGTGGACGCGTCCCCTACGGAACTGGTCGTTTCCGAAGAGATATTGGAGACGGCTGAAGTCTATTCTCCTTTCGTCAACCGTGACTACCCGGACCAGGTGTTTTTCGGCGACACGCATTTTCACACCAATTTGTCCTTCGATGCGGGTCTCGTCGGTACCTCGCTTGGTGTTGACGAAGCTTTTCGATTCGCAAAGGGTGAAAAGGTCATATCGAACTCGGGACAGCCCGTGCAGCTGATCCGGCCGCTCGATTTCCTGGTTATTACCGACCACGCCGAGTTCCTTGGCCTTGCACCCATGATTCAAAATTCAGCACCCGAATTGCTGGCGGATCCCTGGGGTGCGTGGGTGCACGAGCGTTTCAATGCCGGCATTGAAGGACGTATGGAGGCATTTGCCAACATCATCGAATACGGCACGACCGGCGTGAACCCGATGAGTTCGAATAATGCGGCGCGCAGCATGTGGATCGATTTCGTCGAAAAAACCGAGACTTATGACGAGCCTGGCCGATTCTCTGCGATGACGGGCTTCGAATGGAGCTCGAGCCCCGGAGGCAATAACCTGCATCGGGTCGTCATACATCGTGACGGTGCGGAAACGACGAGTCGCACAATTCCTTACGGCCTGTTCGATAGCGACAATCCCGAGGGCCTCTGGAAATACCTGGCTGACTACGAGAATAAGACCGGCGGCCAGGCGATCGCTATTCCCCATAACGGTAACCTGTCGAACGGCCTGATGTTCAGTGACAAGATGTCAAACGGCAAGCGCATTACCAGGGAATATGCCGAGACGCGCGCCAAATGGGAGCCGTTACATGAAGTGTCACAGGTCAAGGGTGACGAAGAAACCCATCCGCTGTTGTCGCCCGAAGATGAGTTTGCCGACTTCGAAACCTGGGACGTTTCCAATATCTCCGGATCCGCAGGCAAGGAAGACTGGATGCTACAGTATGAGTATGCGCGATCAGCCCTGAAGTTCGGGCTCCAGTTGGAGGAAAAACTCGGCGCCAATCCCTACAAGTTCGGCATGATCGGGGCATCCGATTCGCACACGGCGCTGTCGACCACGCGGGAAGAAAACTTCTTCGGCAAATATCAGCACACCGAGCCATCGGCGGACCGCCACAATGGCGACGTGATCCCGTCCGAAGACCCTGCGCTCAGGATTCTGACATCGCAGGAAAGCGCATCAGGAATGATGGCTGTGTGGGCTCGCGAGAACACGCGTGGAGCCCTATTCGATTCGATGCGACGCAAGGAAGTTTATGGGACGACCGGCACGAGAATTCGGGTACGCGTATTCGGCGGCTGGAATTTTGTTCCGGAAGATGTAACAACACCCGATTTCGCAGCGAAGGGCTACTCCCATGGTGTACCGATGGGCGGCGACCTGCGCGATGCGCCGGATGGCGCTTCGCCACGATTCATGATTCGGGCACTTCGCGATCCCGATGGTGCCAATCTGGACCGTGTGCAGATCATTAAGGGCTGGCTCGATTCGGATGGCGAAACGCACGAGCGCATTTACGATGTGGCCGTGTCGGACGGCCGTGAGATCGGTGCCGACGGTCGCGCCCGCGAATCGGTAGGCAGCACTGTCGATATTGAGGCAGCCACATTTACGAACACGATCGGCGACCCGCTAATGTCCACCTATTGGCAAGACCCGGACTTTGATCCGAATGAGTCAGCGTTTTACTACGTACGTGTACTCGAGATTCCAACACCACGCTGGACAACGTACGACGCCGCATTCTTCGATATCGAGCGCCCGGAGATCGTACCGGCAACAGTTCAGGACCGCGCCTATACGTCGCCGATCTGGTACACGCCGTAGGTCCTACAGGTCGAACTGCCAGGTCAGGCGCAAGAAGGCGTCGAATCGTTCGCGTTTTCGATCGGCCGTCGTGAGCTGATGAATGTCCTCCCGCCATCGTATGCGCGCATCGATGGCCGGGAAATTTCGTGGCCGCCACAGGTAGCGAATTTCGAACGACTCTTCGTTTTGTAAGAAATTGGGTGACAGCAGCCAGCCGGCCCCGGTACGGCTGTAGAACACGCCGATATTCTGGCGCGGTTTGAACTCCATGAGGCTAAGCGCCACATTCCAGGCCAGTCCATCAACACTGGCGTCGATGTCGGCTGCTTCTGATGTCGGCACTTCGGGTGCGTAGCCGATCTCGAAGCCCGCGCGGAGCCGTGGCCCCTCGGTTTTCTGCGGCCACCGGAATGCCATTCGAGCCACGTAACCGATGTATGTCTCGCGCCGACCATCCTCGGTACCATCTTTTAGCAATGAGTTCGGCAGATACGAAATCGATAACGATCTTTGTGCTATCGGCCCGAGCGGTACCAGGTTCTCGCTCGAAATGTAGTAAGACGTTCGCGCACTGCTCGGCGCGAAGTCGAGCTGGCCGCGACGCACGCTTCCCGAGCCTTCCGCGGCATTGTGTTGCACGATGACGTGCCCCGCCCAGCCCCGGCGTTGCCGCAGCGCGAAGTGAGCCCCATCCGTCCAGGTAATGTTGGTGTTGTTGCTGTCGTTGCGATCGAGGGATCGGGAAAAAACGCCGGCGCGGAGCACGGTGCGAGTCTGTTGGCGACCCAGCGTCAAATCGAAACGCTCGTCGCTAAACAGGTGAATGTAGGCTTCATCGAACGTGAACTGACCGTGAGCGAGTCCGTTGGACTGCGGCGTGGAGCTGCTAGATATCCAGTCGAGTTCACAGTCATCGGACGAACAACGCCCGGCCACCCTGGCACCGACACCGATCCGGTTC
>WTCH01000145.1 GCA_013138675.1 Woeseiaceae bacterium
CTGGTCAAAAGGCGAAATCGACGTGTCCGACCTGCCAGTGTCCGACTGGAGCCCGCAGGCAACGATTCATTTCATCAACAGCCTCGACGCCGACCTGTCTACAGACAAGCTCAGTGAAATCGACGCCACATTGGGCCTGAGCGAGACACAGAACGCGGAGATCGGCAGGACCTGGTTTATCCAGGTCGCGGAGCGTCGACACCGCCCGGCATATGATGGTCTCGCCAGGCACCTGCAGCGATTTGGCCGTACCCGGCTCGTACGGCCCGTTTATGTCGCGCTCGCGCAAAACGGCGAAGATGCCGCGTTGGCAAAGCAACTGTTTGGCGAAGCCCGTGGAGGCTATCACCCACTAACCAATGCCAGTATCGAGCGCGCCTTCAGGAGAATGTCCGAGACGGGGGAGTAATGGCGAAAATGTCGCACTTCATCTATTCTTAAAGCACTCGCACAACAAACAGTGCTCCGGAATGGAAAACAAGCTCATCGTAACGTTTGAGGGCGATCACGTGCTGGTGATTGCTGACGGTGATAAAGACTATCGTTACATGGAAACGCTCTGGCGCGAAGTTGCAGCGACCTGTGATCAAAACGAATGTTACAACGTACTCGGGATTGCCAATACCACGACGCCGGTCGAGGCCGTTGAAGGGTATGATCTGCCAACGATCTTCAGAGAGCTCCGCATCGGGCAGCACTATCGAATCGCGTGGGTGGAAAAAGAACAGGACGCCCGGGACATGGTCGAATTCGTAGTGACCGTTCTGAATAATCGTGGAATGCCTGGTCGTTTATTCGACACAGAGGCCGAGGCGCGGCAATGGTTACTGGGTTCTGATTGAAAGGGAGCGGCATGGACATTTTCGGCAAAGTGGAGCGTGGAATAGCAATCATGCTATTGGTGCTCATGGGTATCGTCGTCATCTCGGGCACGCTCGAGGTTGCCTACATCGTTCTCACCGACCTGTTCAAGCCGCCGGGCTTTTTTCTTGGCGTAGAAGACCTGTTCGATGCATTCGGCTTGTTCCTGATGGTTCTGATAGGGCTTGAGCTCATGTCGAGCATCAAAATGTACCTCGATGACAGCGTGATTCATGCTGAGATGATGTTCCTTGTCGCGCTTACTGCCGTGGCGCGAAAAGTCGTCATTCTCGATGCGAAAGCCATCGATGCGATGACGGTGTTCGCTATAGCTGCACTAGTGATCGCATTATCTGGCGGCTATTACTTTATTAAGAAGACGAACGCACCTCGCCCAGGCTAACGCGGCAACAATGCGGGCGACCTAATTGCCCGAGGTCTTTACGTTCACCTCACAACTTTCACCGTAAAGGAGCCGTTTCCGTGCTACGTATCGAGTCCGTCAATCACGTTGGAATTCGCGTCAGCGACAAGCAGCAGTCCATCGGTTTTTACGAGCGCCTTGGATTTAGCTTGCTCAGCGATGTCGGCTTTGAGAAAGGTCATCCGGTAATCATGAAACATGCAAGCGGGGTCGTCCTGAATCTGCTCGGCCCTGCGACTGTTGCTGATCAGACCAACATCCTCATGGATGTAGATCAAAAATATACAGGCATTACCCACGTTGCCCTCACGGTCACGTCACTCGATGAGACAAGGGATTTTCTCGAGCAAAGCGGAATCAAAATTACCGGATCGTTCAGCTTCGGCAACATGGCGGCCGTGTTCATTCGGGATCCGGACCGCAACGTCATCGAATTGGACGCCTACGGCGACGACAAGCCCGATGACATGGGCGATTACTCGAATCACCCGTGAGCGCCGTGAGTTACAAAGGTCGCTGCTTCTGTGGCAACGTCAAATTCACTGTGACGGGGCCGGACCAATACGCCTGCTTCTGCCATTGCGAGAGCTGCCGGCGCGCCGCAGGCGGCACCAGCGTGCCCTGGGCGACGTTTGCCAGGGAAGACTTCGTTGTGACTGACGGCGAGATGGCGGCGCACTGCTCGGCACCAGGGGTGACTCGGGGCCTATGCACGGTATGCGGTACGTCGCTCACCTACGAAAACGAGAATCGTCCCGGCCAGATTGACGTCACTCTGACAAGCTTCGAGGACCCCTCGGCGTTTTCTCCCAGGTCCCATATCTGGGTCGAGGACAAGCTGCCCTGGGTGACGATTGACGACGGCTTGCCGCAGCACGACAAAAACGCAGGGTAAACCTCGTTGTTCGCGCCGCGGGTCTTTTAGCGCTTCATTGCCTCGAAGAACTGGGAATTGGTCTTCGTGTCCTGCATTTTGTTAAGTAAGAACTCAACGGCAGCAAGCTCGTCCATCGGGTGCAGGACCTTGCGCAGAACCCACATCTTCTGCAGTTCTTCAGGAACGGTCAGCAGTTCTTCTTTACGCGTTCCGGAACGATTGATGTTGATCGCCGGGAACACGCGCTTCTCGGCAATACGGCGATCCAAGTGGATTTCCATGTTGCCCGTGCCTTTGAACTCTTCGTAGATGACTTCGTCCATCTTCGATCCCGTGTCGACCAGTGCCGTCGCGAGAATTGTCAGGCTTCCGCCCTCTTCAATGTTACGTGCAGCGCCAAAGAACCGTTTCGGCCTGTGCAGAGCATTCGCATCCACACCGCCGGTCAGTACTTTGCCTGATGATGGTACAACCGTGTTGTAGGCACGCGCGAGGCGCGTAATCGAATCGAGCAGGATGACGACGTCGCGTTTGTGCTCGACGAGGCG
Organism: Woeseiaceae bacterium; assembly: GCA_013138675.1. GTDB lineage: Bacteria > Pseudomonadota > Gammaproteobacteria > Steroidobacterales > Woeseiaceae > UBA1847. The sequence continues at coordinate 2,711 of WTCH01000145.1, forward strand.
CTTGGCCTTTTCGATGACCATTTCGGCGACCTGAACGTGGCGACTGGCGGGCTCGTCGAACGTGGATGACACGACTTCACCGCGAACCGTGCGCTCCATCTCGGTAACCTCTTCCGGGCGCTCGTCAATGAGCAGCACGATGAGATCGACATCGGGAGAGTTAGCGCAGATCGCAGATGCCATGTTCTGCAACAACATCGTCTTGCCGGCCTTCGGCGGCGAGACGATCAATCCGCGCTGGCCTTTGCCGATCGGCGCAACCATATCAATGATGCGTGCCGTCAGGTCTTCGGTACTGCCATTACCCTGCTCGAGCGGCAGGCGCTCGGTCGGGAACAGCGGTGTAAGGTTCTCAAAAAGGACCTTGGTGCGTGCGTTCTCAGGCGAGTCATGGTTGATCTGCCCGACCTTGAGCAACGCGAAATAGCGCTCACCATCTTTTGGCGGCCGGATGAGACCCGATACCGTGTCACCGGTGCGCAGCGCGAAACGCCGAATCTGGCTTGGGCTGACGTAAATGTCGTCAGGGCCGGCCAGGTAGGAGGCGTCCGAAGAGCGCAGAAAGCCGAAGCCATCCTGCAAGATCTCCAGGACACCATCGCCGTAAATATCTTCACCATTCTGGGCATGCGCCTTGAGGATCGCGAAGATCATGTCTTGCTTGCGCTGGCGCGCGAGACCTTCCAGTCCGAGCTTTTCACCGAGTGTGACAAGATCGGCTGCTGGCCGGTTCTTGAGCTCGCTCAGGTTCATGCTGTTTTTGCTCGCTTCGAGCTGCTCGGGCGGAATTACCTCGACGTTACCGTCATCCTCCGGATACTCAGACTGCTGAGGCCGGCGGCGCCGACGGCGGTTCGTGTTGCCCTTGTTCTTGTTGCCTGACTTATTAGGTCGGCTGGTTGTTTGATTACCCAAGTACCCTCTCACAGATTGGAGTCCAGGAACTCAGTCAGTTGCGATTTGGAAAACGCACCGACCTTTTGTGCCTGGACTGCGCCATCTTTAAATAGCATTAATGTAGGAATGCTGCGGATGCCGAATTTGGCCGCTATATTCGGACTTTCGTCGACATTCAGTTTTACGACCGACATCTTGTCCGCGTACTCTGTCGCAGCTTCATCAAGGAACGGAGCGATCATTTTGCAGGGTCCGCACCATTCAGCCCAGAAATCGACCAGGGCAGGTTTTTCAGATTTAATGACGTCAGCATCAAAATTGCTGTCATTGGTGTGCACGAGATTGTCGCTCACCGGCTACTTCCTCCACATGAAAACGGAAATTGAACTCTATAAAATGGATGACGCTGCCTTCTCTATCAGGCACTATGTCGCAGCTTTGTTGCCGACGTGTCAGGCTTCTTTGACGAATCGATGAATGCGAAACTGGCAGGTGCGACGATTGTCGCGTCGAATTAAGACCAATTTGAACGCGTCACGAGCCATTTTGCAAGCATTTAATGCACTTTTTAAGGCCCCCCGATCATGTCAGATAACCATCTGAGCGACCTCAGATTTGATGCACTTGCGCTGCAGGACAGCGTGCACGCGGGCATCCGTGATGCAGGCTTCGAGTTCTGTACACCCATCCAGGCCAGCACTTTGCCTATAGCCCTGGAACCCCGAGACGTTGCGGGCCAGGCACAGACCGGCACAGGCAAGACGGCAGCTTTCCTGGTCGCGACATTCGAGAAGCTGCTTGCCTCGACCCCGGACCCGGAGCAAAAGAAACAGCCGCGCGCCTTCATGCTCGCGCCTACGCGGGAACTTGCGATGCAGATTGCCAAGGACGCCGAATTGCTCGGCAAACACACAGGCTTCAAGATTGGACTGGCCTACGGCGGCACAGACTACGAAAAGCAACGACGTATTATAGAGAATGGCATCGATATCCTTATCGGCACGCCCGGGCGCATCATCGACTACTTCAAGCAGGGCGTTTTCAAGCTGAACAAAGTCGAAGTCGCCGTTCTGGACGAGGCGGATCGCATGTTCGACCTGGGCTTCATCAAGGATATTCGCTATCTGCTCCGACGGCTTCCCGACCCTGACAAGCGACTCAATATGTTGTTCTCTGCGACGCTGTCGCAGCGTGTCATGGAACTCGCATTCGAGCACATGAATGAGCCGGAGCTCATTCGCATCGAACCGGACAAGGTCACTGTGGACCGCGTACGCCAGGCCATATTCTTCCCCTCGAATGAAGACAAGTTGCCGTTGCTGGTCGGCCTGATCCGTGAGATGGGCACCGGCCGCATCATGGTATTCGTCAACATGAAGCGCGACGCCGAACGTGTCGAAGCTACGCTTGAGGCCAATGGCGTGCAAGCGAAAGCGATTTCGGGCGATGTACCGCAGAAAAAGCGGCAGCGCCTGTTGCTGGAGTTCCAGAGCGGAGACCTACAGGTTTTGATCGGTACCGATGTTGCCTCCCGCGGCCTGCACATTCCTGATGTTCAATACGTCATAAATTATGACCTACCGCAGGACTCGGAAGATTACGTGCATCGCATCGGACGCACAGCGCGCGCCGGTGCAGCAGGCAATGCGATCAGTTTTGGCTGCGAATCGTATGCCATGTCTTTGCCGGACATCGAAGACTTCATCGGCCATAAAATTCCGGTCGCGAAGTACGACCCGGCGCTAATGCCCGAACTCATCAAACCGAAGCGCAAGCCACGGCAACAATCAGGGCAGCAGCGCGGTCGGTCCGGCGACAATCGAGGATCCCGGCGGCGACCGCCGAGAAGGTCGTAGGAGCTGCGCTTGCGCTGCGACTGTCGCGCTGGCCACGTGCCCTAGGGGTGCAAGCAGCGCTCCTACAACAAGTCCCTCACACCATTTACGCCCGGGAACTCCCCATTCTCCCGCGGTGGCTCAGTCGTATCCGGATGGGTCACGACCACAGGCATGCGAATGCCGTATTCAGCAGCGCTTCGCAGCACCGGCACCGTGTCATCCACGAACACCGTTGTTTCGGGATCGAACCTCTCCGCTTCCTGCAGCAAGCGCCAGAACTCCTGATCTTCCTTTGCATACCCGTAGGTATGCGAGCTGTGAATATTGTCGAAATACCCGCCAAACCCCAGTGTGTCTTCTTTAAGCTTTAACGTATCCGGGTGCGAGTTCGTCACGAGAAGAACCCTGATGTCCGCTGCCCGGACTTTCTCAAGAAAGGTCTGCGCACCGGGCAGGTATTCGATGCGGTCATGCACTTCGTGATGTAGTGCCAGCACGTCGAAGCCCAGGCGCTCACTCCAGTGATCGAGGCAGTACCACTCGAGGTCGCCCTGGATTGACAGGTACTTGGCATACAGACGGTCGCGCGCCACCGTGTAGTCCAGCCCGTTGTGACTCGCATAGCGGCCCACCACGAGCTCTTTCCAAACATAGGTATCGAACGCCAGGTCAAGAATGGTCCCGTCCATATCGAGCATCAACGTTTCGCAGCGCTTCATGGCTGTTTTCGGATCGATTGTCACTGTTCTATACTGCGCGCCCCTGTTCGCGTGCGGATATTTGAATGAACCTGAATGAACTTATTAACCCGATCGTCGATCTCGCCGTCGATGCGGGCAAAGCGATCCTCGAAGTCTACGCCACCGATTTTGACGTTCAAGAGAAAGGTGATAAATCTCCACTGACACAGGCGGATCTTGCGTCGCATCACTGCATCGTAAGAGGCCTCGGCGTGCTAACGCCCGACATTCCAGTCATCTCCGAGGAAGAAGGATTGCCGAGCTTCGCTGAGCGTGGCCAGTGGCAGCGCTACTGGCTGATCGACCCGCTCGATGGCACCAAGGAATTTGTTAATCGTAATGGCGAATTCACGGTCAACATCGCGCTAATCGACTCAAATCGACCCATATTCGGTGTGGTGCATGTACCGGTACAGGATAAGACTTACATCGGCTGTGAAGGACACGGCTCCGAGCTCCGCGAGGGTGGTTCGATCACGTCAATCAGCGTGGCTGCGATAAGCGGCGATCCTGTGCGCATTGTCGGCAGTCGCTCGCACCGCGGCTCCAGCCTCGACGCATTTCTCGCGAAGGTGGGCGAATCCGACATGCTGCCCATGGGCAGCTCGCTTAAGTTCTGCGTCGTGGCCGAGGGTCGGGCGGACATCTACCCACGTCTTGGCCCGACCTCCGAATGGGATACGGCGGCCGCCCAGGCTGTCGTCGAGCAGGCGGGCGGCAAGGTCCTCGAGCTTGACGGTAAGCCCTTGTCCTATAACGCAAAAGAAGACATCCTGAACCCGTGGTTTGTTGTCATCGGAGGCACGGACCGGGACTGGCTGGCGCTGCTTGCAAGCGACGAGTAGCATGAGCGGAAATGACCGATAAAGTCGATACTGAATCATTCAAAAATCTCGAGAGGCTACGCGAACTGCGAGTAAGCCACCGCGATCTTGACTACCTGATAGATCGGCTGCAACACGACCCAATGGTCGACCAGTTGCGCATTCGGCGCCTCAAGAAACGCAAGTTGCTGATCAAAGACATGATCGCGTCACTCGAGAGCGAGCTGATTCCCGACCTCGACGCCTAGGGCTTCGGCCCGATGTGAATGTCGCCTCGTTCCCGGGCGAGTTCGATCTGTCTTTGGCGTTCGCGCAGGCCCGCTGCCCTTTCCTCGTCAAGGTCGTTGATACATTTGGGACAGGACACGCCCTCCTGGTAGTCCGGTGACGCCATTTCCTCGGTACTTAATGGTCGCCGGCAAGCGTGACACTGAACATAGCCACCCTCGGCGAGATCACGGTCCACCGCGACGCGCGTATCGAACACAAAGCATTCGCCGTCCCACTGGTTTTCTTGTGCCGGCATTTCCTCAAGGTATTTGAGAATACCGCCCTGCAGGTGATAGACCTCTTCAAATCCGAGTTCCAGCATCAGCGCAGTCGCCTTTTCACAGCGAATCCCGCCCGTGCAGAACATGGCAAGTGGCCGATCTTTCGAGGTCTCGGCGAGCTTCTGTGCGAACTCGGGAAATTCCCGGAAGCTGTCCGTCTTGGGATCAATCGCGTGCGGGAAAGTGCCGACTTCGAATTCGTAGCTGTTGCGCGTATCAATAACAACCACATCCGGGTTTGAAATAAGTTCGTTCCATTTTTCGCCGGAGACGTAGGTGCCCGTCTGCTTATGCGGCAGTATGTCGGGACGCCCGAGCGTGACAATCTCCTTTTTCAGCTTGACGCGCATGCGCCGAAACGGCGGCTCCGATACAGCGTTCCAGCGTGCTTCGACAGGACTATCGAGCTCCAGGGTCTCTTCGATCCACGCAAATACGTGGCTGATCGCACTTTCCTCCCCGGTTATGGAGCCGTTAAAACCTTCATTCGCGACAAGAATTGTGCCGAGCAGGCCCTGCTCATCACAGACGCCCTGCAACGCGCTCTTGAAGCCTTCCGGATCTGACAAATCCAGGAAACGGTAAAACGATGCAACTTTCATTCTTCGACTTGATCCTCAGGCACTGTTAGCAACAGGATGCTGTGGCGGATTTCCTCACCGAGCACGAGGCGCGCATCCGCACCAATGCCGACGATATCGTCGTCGTATTCGAGCAATCCATCACCGTTTCGCCGTAACACGTCCTGATCCTGTAGTTTCCTGATGAAATCGTGAAACAGCGTTTTATTAAAGAAATCGGGCGAATGCAATCCGTAGATCATCGAAAGGCGCTCAGCACTGAGCTGACACATTCGCTCAAGTCGCACGCGCGACAGGGTGCCCGAACCGTGCTGCACGAGAATGGCTACGACCAGGTAGAATCTCTGCAACATCGGCACCATCGCCTGTCCCAGCATCATAAGCTGGTAGGCCTCAGCAGAGCCGGCAGGCGGTCGCTCAAGTGCTGACTTGCGCTTGCGGCGAATCAGGAGTCCCTGGTCGACGAGCGCATCGACTGCCTGCGTTGTCACCTGATCAACTTCATCGTCACCCCATTGCAGGCACAACTCCTTGCGCATGAACGGGTAGATCAGGTTCACAAGCCGCTGAATTTCAGCAAGCGGCAGCTCCCGTCCCTGGATGAAGCAACACGCGACCGACGCCGGCACCGCGAGCAGGTGCAGTATGTTATTGCGGAAAAAGGTCAGCAGCACCGCCGTACTTTCGGTCATGTGAATCACATCACCCATCGGATGTGATGTCCGGCTTATGGCATTGAGCTTCTCACCGTGTGCAATAATTTCATCGGGGTCCATATCCGGTATGGTCACCGAATCGGAATAATGGAAGCGCTTCAATAAATCGAGGCTCAATTGAAGCTGTGAGCGCAGCTCCTGGGCACCGATCGTCTGCTTTGGGGTCGCAAGCAAGACGTAGGCCAGCAGGCTGATTGGAGTGACTGCCGCCGCGGCATTTATACCGCTCATAATGCTTTGACCAAGTTTATCGACAACCTCGTTTAGCCAGGCTGGTCGTTCGCCGTTACCTATCGGCATATTGCGCCAGTCCGACTGCATGCCGTCGAGCATGTTGTCCAAATCGATGGGCTCGCCAATGTTGACGTACACGTGACCGAAATTTTCACGCAGACCCTTGATTGATCGAATCAGGCCCAGCAGCGACTCCGTTTGTTTCGCGCCACCGCCGAGCTCATTGATAAAGGAATCCCCCTCAATCAGTTTTTCGTAACCGAAGTAAATCGGTACGAATACGACCGGGCGTTTGGGATCCTGGATGTAGGAGTTCACGGTCATCGCCAGCATGCCGCCCTTTGGCGACAGCAGTCGTCCCGTGCGGCTACGCCCGCCTTCAACGAAGTACTCGATCGAATAACCGCGCAGCAAGATCTGGTACAGGTAGGCATCGAATACAGCAGCATACAGGCGATTTCCTTTAAAGCTGCGGCGCAGGAAAAACGCCCCGCCACGCCGCAAAATCGGGCCGACGACTGGTAAATTGAGGTTGATGCCCGCTGCGATATGCGGCAGCTGCAATCCCTTCTCATAGCAGATGTAGCTCAACAACATGTAGTCGAAATGACTCCGGTGGCATGGTACGTAGACCACGACTTTTTCTTTTGCGAGGTCGCGTAACCGCTCCGTATTGCCAAGCTCGATACCGTCATAGATCCGGTTCCACAACCAGCGCAGTATGCCCACCAGGAATCGGATAGTCGGGTAAGAAATATCGGCAGCGATCTCCTGCACGTACTTGTGGACCTTGTGCTCTGCCTGTTCCAGTTTCTTTGCGTCATCGCTAGCTTCCGCCGCAATCGCACGCTTCACATTGGGTGCAAGCAGCACCTGCCTCGCAAGTGTGCGGCGGTGCGACAGGTCGGGCCCCACGGTCACGGTACGCCGTTTGCGAAAATGCACTCGGAGAATCCGCGACACTTTGCGAAATGCAATATTGGGCTCGACACCGTCCTGCACGATTGAGCTCAACGCCAGCGCATGGCTAAACCGCATCAGGGTATTGCGACCATGCAAAAGCGTCGCAAAGAATTTTCGCGTTCGCCCTGCAACATCCCAGTTCTCGGCGAACAGCAACTTGAACAGTGAATGTTCCTTGTCCGGCGAGCGACCCCAGTAGATTGCGACGGGGATTAATAGCAGGTCGTCGCTGATGTTCTTCCCTGCATCCACAAGGGTGCGCAGGCGACGCGAGCCCGATGCCGACGGTCGCCGGAAAAAGATGCCGCTGAGCGGCCGAAGTACGACAAAACGTCTCGAGAACCGCTGGCCGCCGAAATAGAACGATTCACTCGGTGGCGGCAGGCCATTCTTCGCGCAGGCGCGCTCCAGCGCAAGCACGTCGGCGAGCCCACCGGTCTCCAGCACGTAGCAAATGGCCGCATCGCCGTCGGTGATCAGTTCGGCCGGTGCTTCCGGCTGCACGCTCGGGCGCGCCCATACGGCGAACAGCTTGCCGGCCAGCCAGTAAAGTGGCCGGAAAATAAGAAACGCAAAGTCTAAAAGGTGACGCACTGGCGAACAGCGCTCCTGCCGGGCCGTCTAGTCGTTGACGGCCTCTTCGATTTCTTTCTCGATGTCTTCGGCGTGTTTCTCCATGACCTCGCCGACGCCCTCTGCCTTGTCAAGCGCGTCGTGATAGGCATCACCGAGCTTCTCAGTCCCGTCTTCGACGGCATCGCCGACAGCGTCGGCAACATCTTCCAATTCCTCGGCGACGTCTTTCATCTCGTCAGCAATGCGATCCATATTCGAATCGTCAGATGATTCGCCGCAACCTGCGAATACGAAGGCGATCAGTACGAGCAGAATTTTCATGGCATTCCTCTCATCATTATTCGGCCCTGAAGGGCCTCCTACGCTTGATCAATTTTTTCAATAAATCGACCTAAATAATAGTTGATCTCGTCGATATTTTCGGTAAGTCGATGATCGCCGTCGATCACGTGCAGCTCAGCGTGGCACTGGCCCGCAAAGCGTATGCTGTTCTCGACTGGTATAACGTCGTCTCGCCAGCCATGCACGATCGCTATCGGCAGGTTCGGTGGCACCGGCGTCAATTCCTCATAGCCGGTCATATAGTAAGCAGGCGCCAGTACAAATAGTCCCGCCGCGCCTAGCTCTGCGGCCGCGGCTGTGGCCACGTGTCCGCCCATACTCGAGCCGACCAAGAGCAAGGGTCCATCAATATCCCGGCACTCCAGTATGAGCTTACGCACCCGCTCATTCGGGTCGGCAATTCCCTGGTAGTCGACGCTGCCTACCCCACAACCCATATCTTCCGCTTGCTCAGCCATCGCGCGGATTTTTGTTCCCCAGGGCCCGCTTTCCTGCCCGTGCGAGAAAATTACGGTTGTCATATCAGTATTCCCTCTCCTGTATCGCAAAGTTCCTCGATGTGGCGGGCCAGCAACCAGTCCCTGTCCTGCCCCCAGACAACGTAGTCACCCAGCCGAATCGTCGGCACACCCCACGAGCCAGAATCAAACATCGATTCGCGATTTTCCTCGACTTCTTGTCGCCATGACTCGTCTTCCATGGCGGCCAGGACATCAGGCCAGAACAAACCGCAGCGGCCGGTCACCTTGCGCATGCCCTTGTCTGTCGCTACATCGATAGCCCGTGACCAGATCGCTTCACCGGCGTGCAACAGGAAATCCCGCTCCCGCCTTTCACCCTGCGCATAAAAGAAAACGGCCAGGCAACGTTCAACTCCGATACCGACCGGGTCAGCGAAATGACCGTAAGGAATGTCCAGGCGGCGCGCCTCCCGACTGGTGTCTTTGGCGATGTAGGCGAGTTTCCGCTGCGGAACCTGCATGCCTCGCATGACCATCGGCAGCACCGGTCGCACGACGAGCTTCAGTTTAAATGCATCAGCGATCGCAAAGGCTCGCTGCAGGCATAGATAGGAATACGGGCTGCGGAACGAATAGAAGAGCTCCAGGGGCGGCAGGTCCCGCGCAGCGCCAGGTGGCGCAACAGGCAACGTCGTCTGCATGACCTGCCGAATCGAGGCGAGCCTGGCAATGGACGCTGATTCGTGGCGCGCGCCAAGCACATCCAGCCGTTCGAGCAGGTAGTGCAGGCGATCGACACCCCAATACCATTCGCCGGCGTAGTGCAGCGTAGCCGAATTGTAGTGCCCGAACTCCTGCAAGCGCTTCTGGTTCGCCGCCAGCATCGCATCGCCTTCGCCAGTTATCCCGGCGCCGGCCAGGCGCCTGGCAACACCCTCTGAGTCACCACGCCAATAGGATGTAATCGCCGCGAGCAATTCACTCCCGAAATCCGGCGTGCCGCTGCTTGCCGCCAGGCTGTCAATCAGTGCGCGCCGATGCTCGACCGCGGGAGCAGCCCCTTTGTCGAGAAACGGCACGCCAAGTTCGGCAGCGAGCCGGGCACAATCCTGGCCAGCGTATACAGCCAGCATCTCAGGCTCCGGACGGTGGGCCGGGTCAGTGCATGACTCGGTCAGGTAGTAGCGCAGTTCAATGTCATAGGCGGACGCCAGGTCCGGCAGGTAATGGGCCAGCAGATAAGAGTAAGGATCGTCGAGTTCGAGAAAGACAGATACAACATGCGCACGTCGACCAAGCTTGCGGCCGGATTCGGCCAGTGAGCGCTTCAGCGTTTGCGTCTTCTCGCTGACCAGCAGGTTGATCAGCTTCGAGCGCAACTTGTTGCGAATGCTCATTCGTCGTCCCAGGCCGACGTCGGCTTCCACAACAACTCGTCGAGGTCTGGCTGCCAGCGATACTTTTTCATGTCGACCTTGCCTGCCATGACGGCAACGTCTTCCATCATAAGGCGTTTGCTCTGCTCTTTGTATGCGCGACTGCCTTTCTCAAGCGCGATCTTTCCCGATGCCTGCAGGACGCGATGCCAGGGTACACCGTGACCATCGGGCAAATGCCGCAGCGCGTAACCGACCTGGCGAGCGCCACGCGGGATACCGGCGATATCAGCAATCTGACCGTAACTCGCAACACAGCCTTTCGGAATCTCGGCGATCGTCTCCCAGATACGGTGCATGCGGGCAATACGATCCATATCAGCTTAGCCCGAGACGCGCCTGGATCTCGCGCCTGGCATCGGAGAGCACGGTATCGCGATCGAGACTGTTGAGAATCTGTTTGACGACATGTTTTGGTCCGCCCTCGCCCCAGGACTTGCCCTGTCCGAGATACTTCGATGCGACCTGCCCGACGACATAGGTGCTGTAGTACGCGATCGCACCCTGCGCCCCCGCGGTAACGATCGTGGACAACCCTGCCGTCCCCACCTTGAGCGCACTCGAAACGAAATGCAGCGCCCAGACCGTGCCCATCAGCGCGGCTGACTCCGCGACAATCACCTTAACGAGTGAGCCGGCCTCTTTCTGGCTCAGCGGCAGGTCGTAGACGCGCGACAGGTGCACGACCATACCGACGTCAATGAAGGCTGCGGCAAACAGGTCTGCGACGGGCACCGGGTTGAAGGCGACGGCAATGCCTTTGCCTACGCAGTAGGTGCGTACGAGCTTCTCCCCAATTTCACGTCGTGCGGCGAGTATGCGCCGTCCCACCTGGTCGCTGAGGTCTGCGGCGAACAGGCTGGCATTCAGTGCAGCAAGTGTTTTGCCCTCGGCATCCAGTATGTCCCACAGCCGCAGCCGCAGTTTTTCGACATCGGGCTCTCTTTGTCGCTCACACTCAGTTTCATTTCCGTTTTCGTCAACCTCGACAACAATTTGCGGCCGCGGCTGCGCAGCGACAGCAAGGATATGAGCAGGCTCAACCATGCCATCCGTTTTGTCGCGTATCGATTGCAACAGCGCCGCTTTCTCATCACTGGTGAACAAGTCGCTCTTGTTGAGTGCCAGTAGCACCGGGCGGCCCTGCGCCAGGAGAGTGCGCAAAGCGTGCAGCTCGGTATCGGTGATATCGCTGTCGAGTACGAAGATGACCAGGTCCGAGCGGCCGGCAACCTCGCGCGCCATCGCCTCACGATCTTCGCCACCGGCTTCGTCCAGGCCGGGCGTATCAATCAGAAACACCCCGCCTGCCTCGACCTCGCTCCATGGCTGCATCGACGAGTGCCGCGTCTCCCCGTGCAGGGGGCTCACCGAAAAGGCCTCCTCACCGATCAACGCGTTCAACAAAGACGACTTGCCCGTGCTGACCCGACCAAAAACGGCAAGATGCAGATATCCGTGTTCGAGCTTGTCGAACATGCCCTCAACGGCTTCGTAATCGTGTGCCAGAGATTCGCGCACACCATCGGGAAGGCGTGCGTCGTTGATTAATTCGCGCAGGCTTTCGCGCGCGAGTTCGAGATGATCTGAACCGTCGTTCGTTCCGGCTTCAGCTGTCGCCCGGTTTTTCTTCCAGGGCCATTTTGGCAACGTGGCGAACGCCCGCTTCAATATGTTCACTGATGCCTTCCTCGAATTCTTTCGCGGCAACCTCAGGCACGAGCTCCCCGTGCTTTGACAACGTCATGACCAGACTTCGGCCCAGTGCATCGAAAATCAGTCCATAGGCCACGGCGTGAACCAGGCCGCCTGCTACCGTGCCAATGCCCGGAAATGCTTTCAGGCCGTTGCCGGCAACGGCCAGCGACAACGGCAGCGCACGCCCTACACGACTCTGGCTGAGGTTCAGAAATTCTTCGATGTCGAGATCACGCGGCGTTGCGTCGTACAGCTTACAGAGTTCCTGGGTCATTGCGGTGCCTATGTAGCCCTGTATGAGCACATCGGTACCTGGACTTACAGCTGCAAGTGCTCCAACAACCGCCTTTCGCGTGCCATTGCGAATGATCTGCTCTGAACGCTGCACACGATACTGCGCTTCGGCCTCAGCCAGCTTGTCTGCCGCGAGCCTGAATACGGCGCGGTCGCGTCGCTCATCGATCTCCGCGGGATCTTCAAGCAGGCGATTGATAGCGACTACGAGAACGCCGATGTCAGCGGGGCGCTGGCGCTTCGTGGTCGATTCCAACCCGTTACTGGTCCGCTCGATAACGTCGGCCGCTCCTCCCGCTGTAACGGCGACGACGCGGTCCCTTTCGATTTCACCGCCCGCACGATCAAGATGTTCGAGCAAGCGTTGCATTAACGCAGCCTGCTCCTCGACTCCGAAACGATCGGATTTATTCATGACCATGACGAGTGGTTTGCCGAGAGACAACAGTTGCTCAACAGCTCCGGCTTCGGGGCGTGTCAGATCGCCATCACAAACAAACAACACAACATGTGAGCGTTGTGCTTCCTGCATCGCCACGTCGCCCAGACCTTCTTCATGGCCACCCATCCCCGGTACGTCGGTAAGCAGGATTTCATTGCCGGCGTCATTGCGCCATCGATAGTGCTGTACATCCGTTGTCGACCCGCCGAGCACATCGACAGAGACATCGGCCGTAGGAACGAGCGCCCTGATCAGCGAACTTTTGCCGGTGCTGATCTCACCAAAGAAGCACAAATGGATCGCCCCGCTTGCCTGGCGCGTTGCGAGTTCCTGCAGTTCCGACTGTGCCGCGCCAACATCGACACCGGCTGCTTCGGCCTCTTCAAGCCGGGCGCGAATGTCAGACTGCGTGAGTTTTCGGGCCGCCTTCGTCCTGACATCGGGGATCTTTCGGCGCACGACCAGTCGCCAGATAAGCCAAAGCGCGGCAACAACCAGCACGACCATGATGGCCATATAACCGTACAGCAGAACCTTCGGGCCCTCGACGAGGCGGTCCCACACGTTGAGCGCCGACTCCGTGATGAACAGCAGTGCGCCGATCGCCACGACGAATAACAGCCCGATGACTGCTGCAATGCCGATCCTGATGAAACGGTCGAGTTTCATAGTGATGCAGCTTGCCACACATCACCCGCAGGCGGCATATTCCTCACCTGCATGGCTCGGTTGACCGGCAACATCCTGTCGCCGGCCCTTCGGGCGCACTTCGTGCGTCCAAAACCGCTCCAAGCGGTTTTGTCACTGCGCTTTACTTCCGGTGACGAACATCCTGCCCGCGGGCGATCTCTTACAACTGTGCAGCCACCCAATCATTGATTTTGGCTTCGAGCATCGACAGCGGCATCGGACCGTCCATCAATACCTGCGTATGGAAGTCCTTCACGTCGAACGCGTCACCGAGTTGATTTTCGGCGTAAGTGCGAAGTTCGCGAATCTTGAGCTGCCCGATCTTGTAAGCCAGCGCCTGCCCGGGTATCGCCATGAAGCGTTCCGCTTCAGAGACTGCACGGGATTCCTTGACGGCAGAATTGGCGTACATGAAATCGAGGACGTCCTGGCGAGTCCACTCCTTGGCGTGCAAACCCGTGTCAACGACAAGACGGATTGCCCGCCAGAGTTCGGCATTGAGTGCACCAAAGTACTGGTAAGGATCCGTATAGACGCCGATTTCCCTGCCGAGCGATTCGGCGTAAAGGCCCCAACCCTCGGTGAAGGCCGTGTAGCCTCCAAAGCGCCGGAACCCTGGCAACTCTTCGTTCTCGACCTGCAGCGAGCGCTGAAAGTGATGGCCAGGAATAGCTTCGTGCAGGAACAGGGATTCCATGGCCCAGATAGGACGTGACTTGATGTCATAGGCATTCGCGTAGAAGACACCAGGACGGCTGCCGTCCGGTGTGCCCGTTCGATAGGAACCGCCGGAAGACGATGCCTCGCGGAACGGCTCTACACGCCGAACTTCGAAACCGGTCTTCGGGAAAACATCGAACAACGACTTCGACAAGTCGGACACGTGATCCGACATGTCGCGATAACCCTGGATCAGGTCTTCGGGCTCATCGAAGTAGAACTGGTCGTCGCTGTTCAGATATTCGAAGAAGTCCTTGAGATCACCCTCAAAGCCAACCTCTTCCATGACACCGAGCATCTCGCCGTGAATGCGCGCGACCTCATTGAGACCGATTTGATGAATCTCCTCGGACGTCAGGTTGGTCGTCGTGATTTGCTTGACCTTGTACGCGTACCACTCAGATCCGTCTGGCAATGCATACAGGCCGACTGTCTCACGCGTAGCGCCCATGTACTCGTCGCCCATGAAGTTCGCCGTCCGCTTGTAAACCGGAAGAACTTTGGTCTCGATCGCGTCTTTAAATGCACCGGTCAGACGCTCGCGATCAGCCGTGCTGAACTCCTCAGGCATGTTCTCTATCGGCGCCCAGAATCCACTCTCTTCGGCCGTGTCGACAATTTGCGATTCGATCTGGGGCAACGATTTTTCCATGAGGATACGTGGCTGCACAACGCCCTGGCGCATACCCTCTTTCATGTTCTCGACGGCCTGATCGGCATACACGACGAAGCCGTCGATACGTGCCAGCCAGTCGTCATAGTGCTTGACTGTTTTGAACGGGTGCACACTCGTGCCGCTGCCAAGTTGCACGAACGAATTCAGCGTCGAATAAAACTGATTAATTGGCTGCAGGTGCCCAGGGAAGCGATCGCCTTCCAGTGATTGCTCTCGATTCAACCTGAACATGTCGTAGCTCAGCTGATCCTGTCGCGACAGTTGTTCGCGATCGACCTCGAGCAATCTCGTAAGAAACTCCTCATCCATAATGCGGTTGGCCTCGCGATGCTCCGGCCCGATTGAGTTGGCGAATTTGTCGTTGAAACGATAGTCGCCGATTGATGTTGCCCGCATGGGGTTAAGCTCGAGGCCGCGCTCAAAGAACTCGTCAAAAAGAGCGTGCAGCGTTACGGTGGGATCGGCAACCTCGGCTTGAGATTCCGTAGCGGGCTGTTCGTTACTGCAAGCGGCGATGAATAGCACCGCGGCCAATACGGCCGCAGATAGTTTTTTCATGGGAGCTCCTCTCGTTCGTAAGATTGGTGGCATAAGGTGGATGCTCATATGACAGGCTACGGATGCATTTATTGTCGATGCGTCAGGCGCAGTTTTCCATAACCGGTGCAAACGCCGAAGACGCCATGCGGCATCCGGCAACAGTCTGGTGCAAAGTGAACGAGACGGGCTCCTTGCACCCCAGGGGGTGAAAGCCGATCAGTATCGTCACTCCGTGTTCTTGCCTGGTGTCGCGACGACAAAGGTCATCATCGCATTCAACAACGAAACGATCGGATTCGAACGCACCCATGCCCTCCAGTGCCGACAGGTAGGCCGTAACCAGGGAGCGAATGCGTTCAGCGACAGGTGTTTCGTCCGGTTCATACACGGCCCAACGTGTCGCCTGGTCGATCGAGTTGACGATCTGCAGGCACAGACGTCGTACCGGCAAGCTGGCGAATTTACGATGCGATTCGCTGCCGCGGCCCATCGTCACCGAGCCGCGCAAACGTGCACGTCCGGCGGGGCCCGTCACGATCAGGTTAAGACCTTCGCGTGACAACACCTGCGTGTCTTCCTCATCGATATCGAAGGCCGCAATCAGCTCGCGAGAGAATCCCATACCCTGCTGATCGAGCGCCTGCCATGGACCATATATTCTATCGAGTTTGCACAGGAGGCCGGCCAATGCACCGCCCACCGCCCGCGGCGCACTATTTTCGTCAGTGCGACGAAACATGCGCGGGAAATAACTGATCGCGTTGGGGCTTGCCAGTCCGAGCTCACGCACTCCGGTCACCGCTTTTGCCGGCGTAACCCAGTCTGCAGGTGGATCAACGATGAGCATGGCGCCGCGCTCACGACAAAATAATTCTGCTGCGAGCAAGGATGCCGGCCCAAGATCGCGACACTTACCTGGCGGCGGCAGGTACAAGAGATCCAATCCCTCGAGTTGCTGCAAAGCGAAAAGCCCGGTTTCCTCGCGGCGCGAACCAATCAGGTCATAGTCCGACAGCTCTTGCCCATCAGCACCTTCCTGCGCATGTTCGACGTACGCGTCATCAAAGCGCGTGTTTGGGCCTTGCGTCGGCTCTGGCCGATGGCTCGGATACGGGTGCTCTGCATCCGCCAGCTTCGATGTCAGCAGCAAATCTGCAATGAAGTTGTCGGCATCCTCGCGGTAGTCGGCGCGACGGAACAGTTCCTGGTCCATGACGTGGCCAGTAGCCGGGTCGATGCGCTGCAGAGTCAGGTTAAAAAGTTCGTCATCATCAATGCCATCAAAATCGACCGCCGCGCGGATTCGCTCGGTTGTGCCGGGGTCGACAGTCCGCAACACCAGGGCAGATCCGCTGGCGGGCAGACACAACATTGCCCCCCGGGCGTTATTGGCAACCCGGACGATGTAGAGACGGCGTCCGCCGTGCTGGAAAAACTGCCGTACAGCCGGTCCGAGGCTCGAACGCGACCAGATGTCGCCGAAACGCCGGCGAAACTCGCCGAAGTCACGAACCAGGACCGGTTTATTCAGGGGGCCGCGAAGCGCACGGCCGACAAAGGCGGCCGTGGTATCGGGCGACACGTCGATGGCTTGTTCCATCGGTGCCAATTCGGTGACCGTGATGCCACGGTCAACTGCATCCGACAAGCTTGTCTCCGATACAGTTGGTCAGAAGTAGCACCGATTCTAATCAGTGGCCGCACCTTATGCTATTGAATTTCGATACTATTCAAGCGATGAGTGATTTCCTGGCAAGCGCCTATCCCCGACTTGCGAGCCGGATACCCAGGCTGCGGCTCGCCGAGCTGCCCACACCGATCGACACGGTGACACTGCGCACTGCCAGCGGTGAGCACGACATTTCGATCAAGCGCGACGACCTCACCGGCAGACTTTATGGCGGCAACAAGGTTCGCAAACTCGAATACCTGCTCCACAAAGCGCAGCGGAGAGACTCCCGCCACATAGCAACGTTCGGTACGGTCGCGTCCAACCACGCGCTCGCGACGACACTGTACGCACGATCTCTCGGCTGTGAATGTACCTGCTTCCTTTCGCACCAAACCAAAACAGCCAGCGCAACAAAGGCGCTGAACCTGCACTTGAAAATGAACACACACATCGTTCCTTATGGTGGCGACCGCAAAAATCGGGTCGCGACGCTGCGTGAACATCTCACAGGCCAGCGCGTGTTCTTGATTCCACCCGGCGGATCCAACTGGCTCGGTGCGGTGGGCTTCGTAAACGCCGGCCTCGAACTCGCTGCACAGATAGATGCAGGTGATATCGGAATACCCGATCGCCTTTACGTCGCCAATGGAACGATGGCAACGGCTGTTGGCATTGCGTTGGGGCTCGCGCTGGCGAGATTGCCTACACAGGTACAGGCAGTCCAGGTCACGGAGAGCTTTGTCTCCAGCCCCCAGTCAATGCAGCGATTGCTGGCCAAGACGGCGTTTGCGCTACACCAGCTCGATGCGTCCGTGCCCATCGATCTCGCGGATCGCGCGAACTACCAGTTTCGAACGGGTTTTCTTGGCGAGGGCTATGCGAAAACCAACGATGCGACGGAGCGGGCGATTGCTGTTGCGCGCGATAAGCTCGGCGTTAACCTGGAAGCCACGTACACCGGCAAGGCCATGGCCGCCTTGCTCCAGGACCTGGACGAGAATCGCGACGAGCGCGAAAATGTCCTGTTCTGGAATACCTACAATTCGAGGCCATTGGCTGCCGACATCGGGCGGCCGGCGAATACAGACAAACTACCGGAGGCTTTCCTGCGCTACTTCGACTAAGCCAGTCGACTCCTGCAATTCCTCGTCGCCCTCACGAACTGCCTCGTCGATCATTTCACGCACTTCGG
This sequence comes from Woeseiaceae bacterium, assembly GCA_013138675.1. Lineage (GTDB taxonomy): Bacteria > Pseudomonadota > Gammaproteobacteria > Steroidobacterales > Woeseiaceae > UBA1847. Next base: position 20,794 of record WTCH01000145.1, read on the forward strand.
CGAGCGTCGGCGCCTCGGGATCGATCTCCACCGTGTTCCTGACGACGCGGGCACGTGTCATGACATCAGAATCATCGACAGCACCCAGGCGCGAGGGAACACCGTTCGCGACGGCAGCGACGCTGTGCGCATGCTGCAGCTCCTGTTCACTGAAGCCGGATTCCGTCTCCCCGTTCCACTTTTCCAGCAATAACTCGAGTCGCTCGTCCGCACCGACAGTGTCATCTTCCAACGGCGTATGACTCTCGAAGTAGATTTCACCATTCAGCTGCCCCATTAAGAATGGCTCATTGATGATGATCACGGTTTCACCGATATCGACGAGTTCGTAGAGGTACTCGATGTTCTCCGGATACAGCCGCACACAACCGTGGCTCACGCGCATGCCGACTCCGAACGGCTGGTTGGTGCCATGAATCAGGTATCCCGGCATATCCAGTTTCAGTACACGGTGTCCGAGTGGGTTCTCGGGACCGGGCGGAATAACCGAGGGCAGCGGATCACCGAGTTCGGCATGCTCCTGGCGCACGGACAGCGGCACATACCAGTGCGGGTCCTTCGCTTTAGCCGTAACCGTCGTCATGCCGAGTGGCGTTTCCCAGCCAACACGGCCGACACCGATCGGAAATGTCATCACAATTGCAGGCTGCCCTTTTGCGACCTCGGGAAAATAGAACAGGCGTTTGCTCGCAAGATTGAGAATGATGCCCTCGCGCGGCACATCGGGCAGAACGAACTGCGTCGGCAATAGCACCGGCGTGTTCTCGCCCGGCAGCCAGGGATCGATATCGGGATTCGCGGCAATCAGCTCGTCATAACCGAGACCATACGCCCGAGCGAAACCGGACAGCGTGTCATCGCTGCTTGTGAACACGACCTGTGGAATACCGACGACTGACTGCTCAGGTGATTCGAGCACGAAGTGATTCGCCAATATCGGATCTTCAACGGGCCGCTCTTCGAGCGACACAACGACCTCGGGCTCGCGCTTGTTAGGTGCAGTTCCGAAAAAGTCCTGTAGCGACGAACAGCCACCGGCCAACAGAAGTGACGGCAGCAAGAGGATCAGGCGAGAGGCTATGTTTGTTTACTCCTTCCCCTCATTGGTGCGCTGTTGCTCGTAATACTGTTCGAGCTTCTGTGGCAGCACGCAATCGGGAATGCGACCTTCTTCGTGCGCCTGATTATACAGGGGCAAAACATCGGTCCACTGGGAGATCAACGATTCGATACGATTCTCGCTCGATGGGTGGGTAGAAACGAATTCCGCGGGCCTTTCGCCACCGGCTTCTTCGGCCATGTTCTGCCATAACGGAACAGCAGCACGCGGGTCAAAGCCGGCTTTCGCCATATACTCGAGCCCAACGACGTCAGCCTCCGTCTCCTGGCCACGTTTGTAGGGCAGCATGATTCCGTACATCGCGCCCTGGTTCAGCATTTCCTGGGCCGTGTACGTTGCGCCGTAGTTCCCTCCACCGAGCAGCACAGCAGCAACCTGGATACCGATTTGCATGCCTTTACCGCCCTGCAAAAGCTTGCTCTTGGTGTGCTCTGATGTGACGTGCGCGATTTCGTGACCGATAACGGCGGCCAGCTGGTGCTGGTCACGTGCGGCCCTGAGGATGCCTTCAAAAATGACAATCTTGCCGCCAGGCATGACGAAGGCATTGAGTTCATTGGTCTCAAGAATGGCCATTTCCCAGTTCATGTCGCTGTCCGGCGGCTCCAACGACATCACGACAGCGTTGGCAACGCAGGATATGTAGTCAATCGTTTCGCGATCGGTCGTCAGAGGTGCCGAGGCCTTGAGTCGCGCGAATTCTTTCGCCGCCTCGGCCTCCATTTCGGCGTCAGACACCGCATTTGCCGCAGTTGATGCGACAAACCCTGTCAGCGTGACGAGCGAAACTATCAGGATTGATCTGGAACGCTTCATAGTCATGGGATTTCCTCGAGCCGGGACCCTTCAGACCCACCTACAGTTTACGACAATTTTTGGGCCCACCGGTTCCAGTATCTAGCGAGGCAGGCGCGACTCGAATTTGCGCCGCCAACCCGTCGCATCGAATTTCTCGAGTGCGCTGTCGAAATTTGCCATAAGGCGCTTCTGCAGGGGCTGCTTGATATGGTAGCTCAGCGCATAGAGATCCCGGTCCGCGGCACGCTCACTCAAGAGCTCATCGCTGGTCTTGATCTCGTCCGCGAGGCCCATCTCCAGCGCCCTGGGGCCGTACCAGTGTTCGCCCGTCGCGACCTTGTCGAGGTCGAGATCGGGCCGATACTCGCTGACGGCCGCCTTAAAAAGTGCGTGCACGTCTTCAAGCTCTTCTTTGAGCTTGGCACGATCTTCGTCGGTATTCTCGCCGAACATCGTGACAGTGCGCTTGTATTTGCCCGCCGTAACTTGCTCGAAATCAACGCCGTGACTGTCGAGGAAGCGATTGAAGTTGGGCAGCTGGGCCAATACGCCAATTGACCCGAGAATCGCAAATGGTGCCGCATAAATTCTCGTGGCGACGCAGGCCATCAGGTAGCCGCCGCTTGCCGCAACCTTGTCCACACAAACAACTAACGGAATTCCCTTGTCGCGGATGCGAGCAAGCTGCGATGCCGCGAGACCGTGTTCGTGAACAACGCCGCCGTGATTCTCGAGACAAACGATAATCTCGTCCATCCCGGTCGCCACTTCGAGAACCGCACTGACCTCCTCGCGCAATGCGGGCAGCGCACTCGCCTTGAGGTCGCCTTTGAAGTTGATGACGAAGCTACGTGGCCGGTCGGACGATTCCTTGGCCGCCGCCTTCTCGCGCTTTTTCTCTGCCTTCGCTTCCTTTTTCTGCTCGTCTTTCTTCAGCACCGCTTTTCGCAGCGCGCTCGCAAGGGCTTTGTATTTCTTGTTCAGGTCCTCGACCTCGAGGCCTTCCTGGTGCGCCTTACGGCCGGCCGATGCAGCAACACCAATGATGATGACGATGGCAACGACGATCGTCAGGACCTTCACCAGAAATAGTCCGTAGTTAAAGAAGAAATCGCTCATATAGCCAGTCCAACGTTGTTTTTCTGAAGTACCTGTTCGGCACGGTAGCTCGATCGGACCATGGGTCCCGCGACCACCTCGAGGAAGCCCTTGTCCAGGCCCTCACGCCGGTACAGATCGAATTCGTCCGGTGTCACGTAGCGTTCAACGGCAAGATGATTCGGCGTCGGACGCAGATACTGGCCCAGCGTCAGGATGTCCACACCAGCTTCGCGGAGGTCATTCATCGTGCGCATGATCTCATTATCGCGTTCGCCCAGCCCCAGCATCAGGCTGGTCTTTACCAACACGTCGGCGCGGTGTTGCTTGGCGTGACGCAGCACGGCAATTGTCTGGTCGTAGCCGGCGCGCGGATCACGCACCGGGTGGGTCAGGCGCCGGACCGTCTCGATATTCTGTGCAAACACTTCGAGCCCCGAGTCCACGACGATCTCGACGTGGTCCATGGCGCCGTTGAAATCCGGTGTCAGTGCCTCTACAGCCGTGCCCGGATTTTGCTTTTTGATCTCGCGGACACACTTGGCGTAATGCGATGCCCCGCCGTCCTCGAGATCGTCACGATCGACCGAGGTAATAACGACGTACTCGAGACCCATGAGTTTGACCGCCCGGCCCGTATTGGCCGGTTCCTCCGCATCGAGCCAGCCCTTGGGGTTGCCTGTATCCACCGCACAGAAACGACAGGCGCGCGTGCAGACTGACCCCATAACCATGATAGTCGCAGTGCCTGCATTCCAGCACTCACCGATATTCGGGCACATGCTCTCTTCGCAGACAGTACTCAGGCGATGCTCATTGACGATCTGGTTGACCGACGAGTAACCCTTGCCCGAAGGCATCTTGGCACGCAGCCACTTCGGTTTTTGTCCTTTTACCAGCGGCTCGGCATCACGATGCGACTTGACGCCGTTCTTGATGGCCGAAAAACCTTCATCGGTCTTGTACTTGCGGCCACTCTGGACGATGGGAATACCGCGAAACTGCTTTTCGCTGTCGTTGCTCATGCCGATTGCGATGCGTGAAAAATGGGCACGCATTGTAACCCAAAAAAAAATCCCGGCCGAGGCCGGGAGAGTCAGGGGGAATCGGTGTCGCGCCAGAAGTGTTCAGTGCAGTCGAGACCAGCTAACCAGTTTTACGGCATTCTTCTGCAGGTCGAAATTGCTGGCCAGTACGGCCTCGATGTCACGCGCATCACTGTCCATATCCATCGGTTGACTCAATTCGATCACACCGCTGAATTCATTGCCGCCGCGGTACTGTGCGTCGGTCAAAATGAACTGTGTGTAGTATTTCGCGGACATGGTCTAAGACTACGCCTGGCCCACATTTCCATCTGTGAAACAGAGCACAAAATGCCAGATTAGACATAACTTGTTTCGAACTTGTTGCGGTGCAACAATTGAGCGCGCGCGCAAAACCAGCCCTGGACGTAAAATCCGCGCATTTCGGCGACGCGGCGCACAGATTTTGCGCCACAGCATATGTAATATTGAGTCGTAACTGCCTATCGCTTGGGCGGTTTTTGACTGAACCAACGCAGGAAACGATCACATGGCCGTACAGCAACGAATCGTACGTTGCGTCCTGATTGCCACATTATTGCTGAGTCTCGGCAATGCTTACGCGCAGGACGAACTAAGAAAGACGTTTTTCAAGGAAGCAGACGCCGCCAAGGCGGCGGCTGACAACGCCAACGCCCAGCTCCTGGCCCCACGCAACTATTCGCGCGGCATGGACGAGTACAAGGATGCTGAGATTGCGCTCGAGCGTGGCCGCAATATTGAGACTGTCCGCTCCAATGCGGCTGATGCCACGCGTTACTTCAAGACCGCAACGACGGCCGCAGATTTGGCTGATACGGCGTTGGCCCAGGTGATGAAAAGTCGCCAGGACGCAGCTAATGCGCGCGCACCCGAGCTGTCCAGGGAAATCTGGGAACAGGCGCAACGCAGATTTGGCGAAGCGATACGCCTGCTCGAACGCGGCGACCTGAAAGGGTCCAAGCGACGCGACATCGAGGCCACGAGCCTGTATCGGGACGCCGAGCTCGTCGCTATCAAGGCGCAGTACCTCACCGAGACACGCCAGCTGCTGGCCCAGGCCGACCGTGCCAGGGTTGGACGTTATGCGCCGATTACGCTCGGCCAAGCCAAGCAACTACTTGCGAATGCCGAACGCGAATTGAACGAGAACCGCTACGATACCGACCTGCCTCGCAGTCTCGCGCGGCAAGCAAACTACGAAGCCAAGCACGCCATTTACCTGTCCGAGGTTGTGCGCAAGGTCCGCGACCGCGACCTGACCGTCGAGCAACTCGTGCTGCAGTGGGAAAAGCCACTACGTGACGTATCCGGTGCCGCTGATGTCGTACCTGATATGGAAGACGGTCCGGACCGCCTGGCCGCTGAGCTTGTTGCCTACATCGAATTGAAGAACAACGAGAACCAGGCACTGGGGCAGGAGAATTCTGAAAACGAAATGCGGCTCTCGGAAATGGAAGAGGAAATGACTGCACTCGACAAACGCCTCGGCGGTGCGACGGCGGAACGTGCGGCCCTTGTTCAACGACTTGAGGCCCAGGCCCGTGTCAAACAGCAGTTCGCACAGGTCGAGAAGATGTTCTCAGCGGCCGAGGCACGCGTGTTTCGCGAGGGCAACAACATCATCCTGCGTCTTACTGGCCTGACATTCGACAGCGGCCAATCACAAATCAAGCCAGCTAGTTTCGACTTGCTGGGCAAGGTTGAGAAAGCGATCGACGTTTTCCCGCGCAGTGAACTCATCATTGAGGGTCACACCGACTCCTTTGGCGGTGACGACTCTAATCAGAAGCTATCGCAGGAACGCGCTGAATCTGTACAGCAGTACATGATCAACGCCATGCGTATTCCGACCTACCGGCTGATCGCCACAGGCTACGGCGAAACGCGGCCGGTCGCGAGCAACGAGACCGAATCAGGGCGTACGCGTAACCGGCGAATCGACATTGTCATTCGGCCGAATATTGAGGCGCCCTGACCGACGTCCACCAGTCTGCGACGATCCCGGCCGTTACCGAGTTTGCGAGGTAGCCGTACTCGGCGTGGACATTAAGGACACCGTCGAGGCGGAAGAAATTGTGTAATTCCCTGTCGTCGATAGTGCTGACAAGGCCACGCTCGACCATTGCGCCGAAATCAACCGCCAATTCGGAGTCGACTGCTGTCAGATCCCCGACCGCGGCCAGGTTGACCCAGCGATCGATCCCCAGCGGGTAACGCTCGCCCCCCTCATCGCGAAACCCTTGCAGGCGTCGTTGCACGAAGCGTTGTCCAAGCGGGCTGCCCATTGTCAGTAACGTATTGATGTGGACATGATCGCGCTCGTTGTAGGCCATCTGCCAGAGGCTATCCCAGGCGATCACCGACCCCATGCTGTGGGCGATCAGCAATACCGGCCGGCCGGATTCGGCAGCAGAGCGAAGTGGCATTTTCAGCATCTGCCTCGTGTGTTCAGCTATTTCGTTCTGGTTGCGCTGGTAGCGGCGCAGGTCGCGCAGATGTAATTCGAGGCGGTCATTCGTGATGTGCGGAATCAGGAATGGCATGACGTCGGCGGCGAAGAACACCCAGCGCGCGAGCCGCCGCTTCCAGGAGCTCGCTTCGGCCTTGTCCCTCGCTGTCGCTTCGGATTGCGTGATGACCGCGTCTATCGCCTCAAGGTCCAGATCGATATCCCGGTGTTCACGGTAGAAATCGTAGGTCCACGACACGATGTCGAAACAGTGCAGGTTGGCGGCGATATCCAGCGCTACCTTTTCATCGTGACGCCTGAGACCGGCCAGCAGGCAACGAAACAACGCGTCTCGATGAGCCTTGGGCTCGGGCTTGGGTAATAGCCCGGGAACATAAAGTATGAGAGGTCGACCATTCACGATTAAATGCCAAGCAAAGCTAACAGCTCGCCGATGTCCTTGACGATGCCGTCAGGGCGTTGCAGGTGGTCCGGCCAGTCGTCACCATGGCGATTGACCCAGACCGACTTAAGCCCCGCGTTACTCGCACCGACGACGTCCACCTCGGGATGATCACCAACGTGCAGTGTTTCGTGATTTGCCGCGCCGCCTGCTTTGGCGGCGACGTCGAAGATTTCACGCGCCGGTTTCGCCACGCCGGCCGATGATGCGGAAACGACGTCATCGAACAAATCGCGAATGCCGATCGTGTCGAGATTTGCATTGCCGTTTGTCACGGCGATGACACTGAACTTTTCGCCAAGAACGCTGAGTGCGGGTCGCACCTCTGGAAATAGCTCGACATCATTGCGGTAGGCGCTGAACAATGCCATTGCGCCATCGACAGGTGCCTCTCCGTAGCCGGCGGCAGCGCCGACCTGGCCAAGTACCTTGCGGCGCAGGAACGTAAAGTCGTGACCCTTATCCCTGTACTCCGTCACGACATCTTCGCGCATCTGCATCAAATCCTGCGGCGAAAAGCGTTCGGTGATACGCGGGTAGTTCTCCTGTAACCACGCATAAAGCGCCTTTTCTGCGCGCATGATCACAGGATGAATGGCCCAAAGCGTGTCATCGAGATCGAGCGTTATTGTGCGAATGTCCTGCATAGGCGAATATTGTGGCATGAAATACTTGCATACGATGGTACGCGTCAAAGATGTTGACGATTCGCTCGCTTTCTACTGCGATTTACTGGGGCTCGTAGAACTGCGTCGCTATGACAGCGAACAGGGTCGCTTCACGCTGGTCTTCCTCGCCGCCCCCGGCGATGAAGAGGCACAGGTCGAACTGACCTGGAACTGGGATCCGGAAGACTACGACGAAGGTCGAAATTTCGGGCACCTGGCCTACGAGGTTGACGACATCTATGGGCTTTGCCAGCGCCTGATGGACGGTGGTGTCACGATCGGTCGACCACCGCGAGACGGGCACATGGCCTTCGTCCGCTCACCGGACAATATCTCTATCGAACTACTGCAAAAGGGCGACGCCCTGCCTGCACAGGAACCGTGGGCATCGATGGAAAACAGCGGCCACTGGTAGTTAGCCGGCGGGCATCAGCGGCGGTAGTTGTTCGTTGTTTTCCGTCGTTTCGTCTTTGAGGACGGAGAATGAGCGGATCGCGGCAGCGAGCGCTTCACCATCGAACTCACCGCGTCTTGGCCCGTAGCTCAGACTCGAAAATCTGTCGAGTTCACTGGCAAGGTCCGGTGATACGCGACTTGCCAGGCTACCGATACTCCGTGGTGTATTTTCCGGCCATTCAAGTGCCGCCCAATCAAGCAACGATTGTTTAACACTTGCAGCATCTCCGGCACGCGCTGCTTTGCGCGCGGACTTCAGCAGTCGTGACTGCCGTTTGTGCAAGGGCACAGGCGCCGGCTCACGCGGCTCTCGTTTAACCGGTCGCGACGTCCACCACCACGCCAGCAGCGTTACGAGCCATACCGCAGCCAGCAGTTCGCTGACACGCCGCCAGAATCCGCCCGACATCAGGGTCGGCGCGGCGTCGCTATTCGTTTCTGCGTCTGCGCCGTCCACGGCTGCAGTTTCCGCCTCCGGCTCGGGCAGAGGCGCTTCACCGGACGGCTGTATCGTGATGCTCCTTTCAGGCAGTCGGGCAACTTGCCATTCGGACGTTGTCGTATTCCACCAAGGTACTTCAAGCGCTGGCAGCGTAACGACGCCCGCCGTAACGCCGATCATTGCGTACTGGTCTTTGCGAATGCCTCGAATGCCACCGGACTCGATGCGTCGGCTGAGTTCTGGTTTGTCGGGATACACGTTTATGCCGTCAGCCGACGGCGTCTCCAGCGCCGGAATCTGGGTCTCGAGTTGCCCCAGCGCACTGATCGTGACGTGCCGCGTCAGCGGCTCGCCGGCTTTGACCTCACCCGGTTCTCGTGACCATTCTTCGCTGAGCTGCAAGTCGCGCGCTGGCAGCCAGACCGCATCCGGAAATTCATCAGGGCGCGGCGGAATCGACTGCACCGTGATGACCTGGGGCTCGGACTCAAAGACCTTGCGACCGGTTATTCGGCCATTTCTCAATACACGCGCCTCGAAGCGCGCCGGCGAGATTTCGATGCTGCCGCTTTCCTGCGGATATAACGCGTAAACCCGCTCAACGACGTTGTACGCCGTGCCATCGATGACCGCCTCATAGCTGCGATCGTCTCCTGCCATTTCGCTGAGCACCTCGACGCCGCTGATCGTCGGGTCCCGCAAGGCCGGCTGGCGGGTCGCTACGGACCGGTAGATCTTGATCGTCAGGAGGACCTGGGCCTGTACATAGGTTTCATTGAAATCGACTTCGCTCGTCAGAAACACTTCGGCGACACCCGGCGGCGCGTAGCTGGGCTCACTCACTGTAATAATCAGTGGGTCGCTTTGCTCAGTCCCGACTGAGACCGGCGGAATCGTCATCTGGCCTGCGCGCTTCGGCATCAGCACGTACGTCCACGTCTTGCTGCGGCGAATCTGGCCGTTAACGATCGTCGTATTACTGAGCTGACTGCCCTGCCCGATATAAAAGTCCTGCTCGAGGACCGAGATGTCCGGCTGCAGATCAATGTTTGCGTCCGTGATGACCTCGAGAGTGAACGACTCATTCAGCTCAATGTCCGCGCGATCAACGCGCGTCGTCACGGCGGCAAACGACTGCACGGAAAGCAGCAGTACCGATAATGTAATCCACGCTGTCTGTCGCAGCTTGATCCCTACCACGGTTGCACCTCGTCGTCCGGCCAGGTGTTATTGCCATCCTGGTCCTTGCCGGTTTTTTGATATTGATAGCGGAATTTGCGCCGCAGCAGGCCACCCGGATCATTCGGGATGCGCCGCAGCCATTGCTCCATTGCCTGTTCCTGTTCCTGCTCACGCCGCAGCGCTTCAAGCTCTTCGGGCGTCAGCTGTTGTTGTGCCATTTGCTGTTCGTTTTGCGCAGCTTCCTCGGCGGCGCGCTGCAGTTCTTCCTGCATAGCCTGAAGGTCTTCCTCGCTGGCCTCCTGATCATCGCGCTGCGAGGCGTCACCCTCCTCCGACTGACTGTCCGACTGCGAGTTGCTGTCCTCACTTTGCTGCTCTGACTCACTCTCACTGTCGGACTGCTCGCCTTCGCCCTGCTGCTCGGATGACTCCTGCTCGTCGCCTTCGTTCTGTTGCTGCTGTTGTTCCTGAACCTGCTTCAAGAGGTCGCGATTGTACTCCGCGTCTTCATTGTCCGGCTCGAGCTCCAACACTTGTTCGTAGGCGTCAATCGCGGATTCGAATTCCCCCTGGCGCGCCATCGCGTTGCCGAGGTTATAGAGGTTTCGAGTATCTTCCTGCTCAGCGAATGCCGCAGCACTTGTCTCATAATCTGCAGCGCGATAATTCGCGACGGCCTGCCAGCCCGGATTCTCGAACAGTTCGGCCGCATCAGCCGCAGCGCCCTCGTCGAGCAGCTGTTGCGCTTGCTGGTCCTTCGTCTGCCAGAGGTCGTTCCAAACTGATGCTTGTGCTTGGTTTCCAAATGGCAGGATGAATAAAAAAATGACCGCAATATAACCACGCCGAAACGCCATGGCGGCAATTGGCAATAGCAACAGCACGAGCCAGGGGCCCTCTTCGCGCCAATGGTCTGTCGCGAGATTCTCATCGCCTGCCTGTCGGCTGCCCGCCTCTCCGCTCAACAGGTAGTCCAGATCGCGATCATCGGTCGAGAGTACTGAGAACCGTCCGTCGCCCGCCGCTGCGAGCCCTCGCAGCGAATGTTCCTCGAGGCGCGGCACCGCGATATTGCCGGACTGATCCGTAACAAAACCGCCGCTGACCCGTGGGATGGGCGCACCTTCTGCTGTGCCGACCGCGAGTATTGACAGCGTAAACCCGGAGCCCTTGAGGTCGCGGGCAATGCGTTCGGCTGCCGGGGACGAACTGCCGTCAGTAATCAGCAGAATCTCACCAACGCCGGCACCCGCCTGCTCCAGTAGTTGCCGGCCCTTGTTGATGGCGGCAATCGGATAACTGCCACGACTCGGCATGATGTCGGTACTCAGGCTGTTGACGAGTGCGGCGATGGTGTCGTTGTCCGTCGTCAGCGGGGTGACTGTGAACGCGTTAGCCGAGTACACAACGAGTGCGGTCTGACCGCTGCCACGTCGCTCGAGCATGTCGAGTATCTTCAGGCGTGCCCGAATCAGACGGCTCGGCGCAATGTCCTGCGCATCCATCGAGCGCGACAGGTCAAGAGCAATGACGAGCGCCTGGTCGGAACGAAACACGGGTTGTTCGACGCGCTGCCAGGCCGGACCCGCTATTGCAACTGCCGCGATTACCCCGCCGAGGCCAAGCAACCACCAGCGATAATCGGCGCGGCGGGTGGCGCTGCGTGACAGGACGTGCGGTGCGAGTGCGGCATCCACTACGTGCTGCCAGCTACCCGGACCGAGCTGGCGCCGCGCGAGCAAAATCGTACAGGCGATCACGGCCGGGACAGCCCAGAGCCATTCGGGGCGCAGGAAGTGAAACTCAGCCAGCATCGGCTTCTGCTCCGTCCAGGCGCCGCAGTGCGAGGCTCTGCAACAGGCTGACAACACATAGGAGACCGGCCAGCGCGAACGCTCCACCGAGCGGCCAGAAATAGTGCGACTTGACCGGACGAAAGCCCGCCTCAGGTTCGTCGACGGGCTCAAGCTCATCGACAAGCCGGTATATGTCCTGCAGCCCGGCCGTATCCTTGGCGCGGAAATAGCGGCCGCCCGTCATCTCGGCGATTCCGGTCAACGTCTCTTCATCAAGATCTGCTGACGGGTTGATATTGCGGCTACCGCCGATCAGCGACGAAACCTGCATCTGTTCGGCGCCGATACCGATAGTGTAAATGCGCAGGCCGACCTGCTGCGCAAGTTGCGCGGCTTTCATCGGCTCAATCTCGCCGGCCGTATTGGCGCCATCGGTTAACAGCACAAGGACCTGTTCGCTGGCATCGACCTGCTGGTCATGGATGCGCTTGACCGCGAGTGTTATGGCGTCGCCGATGGCTGTCTTCTCGCCTGCCAGACCGATAAATGCCTCGAGCAGTAGCACCTTGACCGTTTCCCGATCCAGCGTCAGGGGCACTTGCAGGTAGGCGCGCTCGCCAAACAGGATGAGTCCGATACGATCGCCTTCGCGACGGCTGATGAAATCACTCGCCACCGCCTTGGTCGCGGTCAGCCGGTCAACGCGACGGCTACCGAGTTCAAAATCTTTCTGGTCCATGCTGCCCGACAGATCGACGGCGAGCATGAGATTGCGACCGGACACCGGCACATCGAGTTCATCACCGATGCGCTCGGGCCGTGCGGCTGCCACGACCAGCAAGATCCACGCCGTTGCTGCCAGCCAGAAGCGCCAATTCAAAAATTGCTCTAAATCAGGTCGTTGAGAGAGCGTCGAGAAAAATGACAGCGATGGCACCTTGAGGCCCGCATCCTGCAGTGTCGGCGACTCCGACATCAGCTTGCGAGCGATGAACGGTAGCGGCAACGCCAGCATTGCCCACGGCCAGGCGAACGACCACATCAGCGACGTCCTCCGACCGGCGTTGCCAGGCGCTGGCGCACGGCCGCCACGACATCGACCAGTTCGAATGCCGACAGGTCGTCGTCGGGCTTGCGATACGGCAACTCGAGCAGCTTGCGACCGGCGTCGCTCGTGAATCGGGGTTGATCGAGGTCGCGATCCAGCCATTTCAGCCAGGCATCACCTGTCAGGCCCGCAACCTCCTGTCGAGGTGCGTACGCGAGCATCGTACGTCGCAGCAATTCTGAGACATCGCTGCTAAACGCCACGGTATCGCGGTGTTGCTCGAACGCCACGGTCAGTTCATTGAGTTGTCGCAGCGCATGGCGGCGCGCCGCACCGCGGGCTCGCGTATTGAGATACAGCCGGAACAGGTAGATCAGTGCGCCAGCGACGAGCGCAATAACGACCCACCATCCGGGCGCGAGAGGCCACCAGCTGATCGCCTCGGGCAGGTGCAGGTCGCGCAGCGGAATCTGCTCAGGATCCATCAGTGCCTCCTTTTGCCAAGTGCCGTCTGCAACGCAGTCACAGGATCGTCCTCGGTGGACAGTGGCATCAGGTGAACGCCGTAACGCTTGCAGAAGGCCTCGAGCTCCTGGGTACGCGCCTGGAACGCCTCGCGATAGTCTTTGCGCGCAGCTTTGGCAACCGTATCAATAGCCAGCTCGTTGTCATTCGAGACGAGACGATAGCGACCTGGCGGCGGCAACTGTCTTTCCAGGGGGTCATTGAGGAATACCGCGAGCACTTCGTTGTGCCGCGCCACGTTCGACAGGTACGACTGCGCACCGCGCGAGAAACCAACGAAGTCGCTCAAAACAACAACCAGGCTGCCGGGACGCGCAACCCTGCGCAGTGATGACATCGCCTGGGTCAGTGGTTCCGTGTCATCGCTGGCGAGATAGCGATTGCCCCAGTCGGGGTGCTCGGCAAGCTGGTGAACGAAACGCAGCGCAGCCTGCCGGCCGAGACGCGGCTTGAGTTCGCGATGCGTGGTATCACCAAAAATCAGGCCACCCAGCCGATCACCGCGATGGTGGGCCGCCCATGACAAGAGTGCCGCTGCGCGGCTGGCGTTGACCGACTTGAAACACCCGCGTGTCGCGAAATGCATGTTCGCGCGCAGGTCGACCACAACGAGCACCGGGCGTTCACGCTCTTCGCGAAACAGTTTGGTATACGCCGTTGTGCTGCGCGCGGTGACGCGCCAGTCGATGCTGCGCGGATCGTCTCCGGGCTGGTAGGGCCGGGACTCGTCGAACTCCATGCCACGACCACGGAAATGCGACACGTAGGCGCCGGTCTGCAGTGAGTTGACGCGCACCACATTCAGGGCAATCGCACGCGCAGGCGCGTTGAGCCGGATCAGACCGGACTGGCTCACGCTGACGGGCGATGCGTCTTCGGGTAAATGATCGAGCAGTGCCATTGGCGTTCCGCTTACGGTACTCCGACGCCGTCGAGCAGTCGCTCAATGATGGAGTTCTCGCTGACACCGTCTGCCTCGGCCTCGAAGCTCAGCACGATGCGGTGGCGCAGCACATCCGCCGCGACGTCCTGGATATCTTCAGGGCCAACGAAATCACGACCGGCCAGCCAGGCGCGCGCACGCGCTGCCCGGTCGATACCCATGCTGGCACGCGGGCTTGCGCCGTACATGACCTGACCGTCGAGAGACTCATCGACACGGCCCGGATCGCGTGTTGAGACGACCAGGTTAACAATGTATTCCTCGAGTTCGTCGGCGAGATGCAGGCCCAGGATGTCCTGGCGCGCCTGCATGATCGATCCCATCGCCAGCAGTTCGGGTGGCCGGAAGGCGTCCCGTTCCCCGGCTTTTGCCTCGTCCCGGTTCAATACCAGGATCCGGCGCTCGTCGGCGATGGTCGGGTAACCGACTTCGACGTGCAGCAGAAATCGATCAAGCTGCGCCTCGGGCAGTGGATACGTGCCTTCCTGCTCAATGGGGTTCTGGGTTGCCATTACCATGAACAGGTCTTCGAGCCCGTAACTCCGGTCGCCGACCGTGATCTGGCGCTCCTCCATCGCCTCCAGCAGCGCAGACTGTACTTTGGCCGGTGCTCGGTTGATCTCATCGGCAAGAATCAGGTTGTGAAACAACGGGCCCTTGCGGAACTCGAAGGTGCCCTCCTGCGGGCGGTAAATATCGGTACCCGTCAGATCCGCCGGCAACAGGTCGGGCGTGAACTGCAGGCGATGAAAATCTCCCTCGATACTCTCGGCGAGAACCTTGATGGCCCGGGTCTTGGCCAGTCCCGGCGCGCCTTCTACCAACAGGTGGCCATCACACAGCAAGGCGATCAGCATGCGATTAATAAGGTGTGACTGCCCGATGATCAGGCTGCTCGCATGCTCCTCAAGCTGTTGGAATTGTTCTACAACGCTCATCAATTACTCCGGTCAAAAATCGGCGTGCCATTTTAGAGAGGATGCGCGGGAGAACCAACCAGTCGCTGCATTTTTTGCGAATGTTGGGCCCACTTCGGTAATAATGCTCCCTCTTTGGACTTGAACCGACCCTAACCATTGCAGGAAATTCAGAATAAATGCGCTCTTGCGCGCGCTTTTGCTTTATTCCGAGGCTTATTCCTGACCGTTCTGACGGTCCTTACGGCGTGCGGATCGGCCACGGAACCCGAATCGATTGCTGACGTCGCGCCCGAGGAGGAACCCGTCCTCCTGTGCGGCAACGAGGGTCGCCTCTGGACCGAACTGTACGGTGCGATTGCCATCGAAGTGGACTGGAACAAAAACGATCTGGAATGCGCGGGCATGCCAAGGCCTGACGGCCGGGGTGCCCGACTGCGATTCACCGGTAAAACCGCCGACGGCGATCTGCAACTCGCTATCATCATCGCTATTCCGGACCTGGAGCGCGATGCACAGAATGGGGAGTTCAGCGTCAACGTCACGCTCATAGAAGAGGGTAACGGGCGTTTCTTCAGCACACCGGATAACAACAATTGCCTGGTTGATATTACGTCCGCGACCGCGCTCGACGACTCGGGTGGCCGCTACTCGATTGCCGGAGAGCTTTTCTGCGTTACGCCATTGCCCGAGATCAATGGCGACTCGAGCGTGTCGGTCCCGAAAATGCTGTTTTCCGGCTTGCTCGACTGGGGCTCTTTGTGAAGCGCTGGATTGTGGCTGCCGCGATCGGCGCTCTTGCGTGCACGGCAGTCGCCGACGAGGAACTCGACAGGCGCTTCGGCAAGGACGTCCTCATCATTGAGGCAAGCGCGCACGGCTGCCATCGCTTCGACATCTATGTCGCAGCAGACAACACGCAAAAAAGCCGTGGTCTGATGTTCGTTCGTGACCTTCCGGTGACCACGGGAATGCTTTTCATCTACAACAACGAGCCCGCCTCGATGTGGATGAAGAACACTTTCATTCCGCTGGACATACTCTTCATCCGCAGGGATGGCACAGTGTCGTCGATCGCCCACGATACCGAACCACAGTCCTTGCGATCCATTCGTTCGATCGAGCCGATCTCGTTCGTGCTCGAACTCAATGCCGGGACGGCCGAACGCCTCGTCATTGACGATAACAGCCGCATTTACTGGGAGCCCGCTCATGGCGATGTCGAATAACCAGCGAACGGCCGCCGTATTCATCGGCGCCACTGCCCTCACCGGCATTGCTGCCGCGGCGTACCTGGCAATTGCCGGCATGGGCGACGAGAGTGTCCGACTCGTGCTACGCGTGAGTGGGCGCGTCGCGTTCGTCGTACTGCTTGTCGTGTTTGCGGCGAGGCCATTACAGCAATTGCTCAAGGCGCCGTGGACGGCCAGGTTACTGCGCAATCGGAAGTTGCTCGGTGTCGCCTTTGCAGGCATTCACACCGCGCACCTCGGCCTTATCTTGATTCGGATGAATCAGTTGCCCGATTTTGGGGTCAGCTTTGATAAAAATCTGCCCGGGATGTTCGTCTACGCCTTCATTTTCGCGATGTTGATTACGTCGTTCGACGGCCCCGCCCGTGCCCTCGGTAAGAAACCGTGGAAGGCGCTGCACAAGGTAGGGCTGTTTTTCCTGGTTTACGCGTTCACCCAGTCTCAGATGCCGCAATCATTTGACCAACTTGAGTTGGTAAACGGGCTACTGATCGCACTGGCGGCGGTCGCGCTCGTAATCCGAATCGCCGCGTTCCTCGCCAACCGCAAGAAACAGCTGTAGGAGCCCGCCCCGGCGGGCGACCAGGCTTGCCGCACAGGCCCGACACCGGGTGCGCACCCTCGCTTAACCTCGCTCGCCATCCATGGCTCGCTCAGATCGTACTCCGCTTGCTTTGGCTTCCTGCGTCGCGGCGCTACACACGACGCTCGCGCGCGCACCCGCTGCCCGGACCTCTACGATCTCCGGGGAGGCCGAGGGCGGGATCTTTGTTGCCGGTAGTAAAGCGGACCGCAGGGAGCCATACCGGCAACAAAGATCCCGGCTTCGGTCCTGTGTAGTGAAGTTGGTCGCCCGCTGGCCAGGTCCCCCTTGAGGGGAGGCGGGCTCCTACAGACTAATAGATGTTACTTCGGTTGCATTCGGATGGCGCCATCCACGCGGATGGTTTCGCCATTGACCATTGTCGTACCGTAGATGTACTCGACCGTAGCGGCGTATTCCTCTGGCCTGCCGAGTCGCGGCGGAAACGGCACCTGCTTGCCGAGTGATTCCTGCACTTCCTCCGGCATGCCGGCGACCATTGGGGTCAGGAAAACGCCTGGTGCAATCGTGTTGACTCGAATACCAAAGGCGGCGAACTCTCTCGCAATGGGTAGCATCATGCCAACCACGCCGCCCTTTGATGCCGAGTAGGCAGCCTGGCCGATTTGTCCCTCGAAGGCCGCAATCGACGCCGTGCTTATGATCACACCCCGTTCACCGTCGCTGTTGGGTTCGTTGTGTTGCATGAAGGCCGCGGCTTCCTTGGTGACGTTAAAGCTGCCGATCAGGTTGACCTGGATTACCTGGTTGAAGAGTGCCGATGGCCACGGTCCGTCACGACCCAGTGTACGACCGGCAGTTGCTATGCCCGCGCAGTTCACCGCCAGGGTAATCCCACCCATCGTTTCATTGGCCGAACTGATCGCAGCTTTGACCGATTCCTCGCTGGACACGTCGGTATTGACGAACGCTGCCCGGTCGCCAAGTGTCGCCGCGCTGCGTTCTCCCTGCTCGTCGTTGATGTCGAGCAGGGCGACCTGGCCGCCGGCGTCGATGACGCGTTGGGCCGTTGCGAATCCGAGTCCTGATGCGCCGCCAGTGATGACGGCTTTTGCTGTAGCAAGATCCATAATCTTTCCTTAAACGAGTTCGACGCCGACAGCGACTGCTTCGCCGCCACCGATACAAAGAGAGGCAACACCGCGTTTCAGGCCGCGTGCTTTGAGTGCGTAAAGCAGCGTTGTCGTAATTCTTGCGCCGGACGCACCTATCGGATGCCCGAGAGCACAGGCGCCGCCATTCACGTTGATCTTGTCGTGATCAATGCCCACATCGCGCATCGCCACCATCGTGACAACGGCAAACGCCTCGTTGACTTCATACAGGTCGACATTGTCGGGGCTCCAACCAAGCTTGTCATGCAGGCTCCTGATCGCCGAAACGGGGGACGTCGTGAACCAGGCCGGCTCCTGAGCAAAACTGGAGTGGCCAACAAGGACTGCAATGGGTTCGGCACCTCTTTTCTCGGCCTCCGATGCCGTCATCAAAATCAGTGCCGACGCGCCGTCGGATATCGACGACGACGTTGCCGCAGTCACGGTGCCGTCTTTGGCAAAGGCCGGGCGCAGAGTCGGAATCTTGTCGATGCTGACTGTTCCCGGCGTCTCGTCTGAATCCACCGTCACATCACCCTTGCGCGTGCTCATCGTAACCGGGGAAATTTCGTCGGCGAACGTGCCATCGGCAACAGCGGCTTGGGCGCGGCTTACTGACGCGATGGCGAACGCGTCCTGTTCCTCGCGCGTGAAGTTATATTTTTTCGCGGTCTCTTCGGCGTAGTGGCCCATCATGTGGCCTTCCCAGGGATCCTGCAGGCCGTCGTAGAACATGTGATCGAGGACCTCCTGGTGACCCATTCGATAGCCGCGCCGCGACTTGGGCAGCAGGTAAGGCGCGTTGGTCATCGACTCCAGTCCACCGGCAACGACAACAGCTGCGCTGCCTGCCTTGATCAGGTCATGGCCGAGCATGATCGTTTCCATGCCGGAGCCACACATCTTGTTCACGGTGGTGCACGCGGCGCCGACCGGGATACCCGCGTTAAGAGCAGCCTGCCTTGCCGGGGCCTGACCGAGGCCGGCCGGCAGGACACAGCCCATGAGCACCTGGTCGACATCGCTCGCGTCAACGCCGCAGTCGGTGATTGCGCCTGCAATCGCGGCGGCGCCAAGGTCCGGCGCGGTGGCTGGAGAAAGTACGCCCTGGAAGGCTCCGATCGGTGTTCGTTGTGCCGCAACGATGACAACTGGATCTGAACTCATTTTCTAATCTCCATTAGAATTTTCGCCCGTTACTTTACACAGGTCAGGCTCATCGATCACGGCCAGGATGTGCTGCCTGGCGGTCTCCGCGAGCAACTTGTGATTATCGAATGCCGGATCCTCGGGAAGAATAGGGGGTAATACCAAGACCCGGGGTCGCACCGGCCATGGCCAAAATCGTCCGGCCGGCATCATTTTGCGGGTTCCCAGGATGGCGATCGGCACAACGGGCACGCTGCCGCGTATGGCGGACACGAAAGCACCGGCGCGAAAGCGCCCGATGCCGGGCTCTTTGGTAAACGTCCCTTCCGGGAAAAAGGCCAGCGAATCGCCATCTTGCGCCGCCTTGACGATCTGGCGCGCGTCCCTGGTGCTGCCGGATTGCTCATGGCGTTCCACGAATTTCGATCCGGAACGGCGCAGGAGGAAGTGCGCTACCGGTACCTTGCGCATTTCTCCCTTGATCACAAAGGAGAATCGGTAGGGCAGATAGCCCTTCAGTAGAAAGCCGTCCACGAAGCTGGCGTGGTTGGCGACGACGACGGCGTTGCCTGGGGGCAGATTTTCCAGACCCTCGATTCTGGCTGGCACGCCGCCGAGAATGAATATGGCGCGTGTCGCCAATGCTGCCAGCCGGTGTCGCAGCGGCGCATACGGCACAATTATCGTTGCAAGCAGCGCGATCGCGGCACACAGAATGAAGACCAGCCAGCCATAAAAGCCGTACAGGGTCCGCCAAATGACTGTGACGTAGGTCACTTTATGTAAATGTCCTCTGGAATATGTGACAGCGGTCACGCCGGTTGCAAGATGTCCTCATCATACTCAAACCCTTGAAAAATCCGTCGCTTGGCGATTCCGGGAGGGTTGAAATCCGGCGTATGCTACCGCAAAGGATTGCGCGACTGAACAGATGGGATCTATGGCCAGTAAAGAGAAAAACAAACCGCAGTCGAAGTCGTTGACCAGTTCGGAAGAGTTGGTTGACCGTTTTCTTGATGCTATTTGGATGGAACGCGGCCTTTCGCCGAATACGCTTGGCGCGTATCGAGCTGATCTGATGACACTGGCCCGGGGACTTGCAGAAAAGGACAAGTCCATCGAGACGGCCGACAAAGCGGACCTTCTTGCATTTATAGCAGGGCGTGTCGAAGGCGGCGCGAAACCGCGGTCGACGGCCAGGCAATTGTCGAGTTTCCGTCGCTTCTTCCGCTACATCATGCGTGAAGGAATGCGAGACACCGACCCGACAGCTGATATTGAAATGCCGCGTATCGGTCGCTCTCTACCAAAGACACTGACCGAGGAAGAAGTTGATTCCCTGCTCAATGCACCCAATACAGATGAGCCGCTCGGTCACCGCGACCGTGCAATGCTCGAGTTGTTGTACGCGACCGGATTACGTGTTTCGGAGCTGATTAACCTCAAGCAGTCGCAGATCAACTTCAACCAGGGCGTGCTGCGCATTGTCGGCAAAGGCGATCGCGAGCGCCTGATTCCGCTGGGCGACGAATCACAACGCTGGCTCAGGGACTTCATAGACGGCCCGCGCATGGAGATTCTGCTCGAGCGCCAGACCGACTACCTTTTCCCAACCCGACGCGGTGATCGCATGACGCGCCAGGCGTTCTGGCACATCATCAAGCGTTACTCTGACAAAGCAGGTGTGCGCAAGAAACTGTCACCGCACAGCCTGCGTCACGCGTTTGCGACGCACTTGCTCAATCGCGGCGCAGATCTTCGCGTTGTACAGCTACTCCTGGGGCACAGCGACCTCTCCACGACGCAAATCTATACACACGTTGCGCGTGAGCGGCTCAAAGACCTGCACGGCGAACACCACCCGCGCGGTTAGCTTTGTTACACTCTCCGCGCCGGGGAACTGGTGTGGGCTGTAACGGTCCGAGTTAGCAGGGCACAATTGGCCTTACAGAGAAACGAAGATGAGCCGCATGACCTCCAAAACCAACATTCTATTAGGCGCATTCGTTGCGACCTTCCCCATGCTTTCGTTCGCTCAGGCAGACGAGAGCAGCGCTGAGCTCGACGCAGTTCGGCAGAAGATCGGCGAGACGTTCGACATGATCGCGCCCGAGGACGTCAGTGCCAGCCCGGTCGATGGCTGGTACACGATTCACACAGGGTCGATCGTTGCCTACATCTCCGCTGACGGCCGTTACCTGTTGCAGGGCGACCTTATCGACCTCGATACCTCGGTAAACCTCAGCGAGAATGTCCGCACGGATGCGCGCCGCGAGCTGATGGCCACTGTCACCGATGACCAGACAATCCTGTTCACGCCCGAAGAGGTCAAGTACTCGGTGTCTATTTTCACCGATGTCGACTGCACCTATTGCAGGCGCTTGCACAGCCAGATTGACCAATACCTGGAACATGGCATCCAGGTGCGTTACCTGTTGTACCCGCGCAACGGGCCCGCTTCGAGTACGTGGACTACGGCCGAGGAAGTCTGGTGTGCATCAGATCGTCAAAGTGCCCTGACCATGGCCAAACTCGACCGCGACTTCCCAACAGCTAAGTGCGATGCATCAGCCATTCAGGATCACTACGTAATGGGACGTGATGTCGGTCTGAATGGAACGCCCGCGATCATCCTTGAGGACGGCACGCTGATTGGCGGATACCTCGCACCGGATCAGCTCATCGCTACCCTCGAGCAAAAAGCCGCCGAGTAGGAGGGCCTTCAGGCCCAAATGTAGGAGGGCCTTCAGGCCCGAATGTAGCAGCGCAAGCGCAGCTCCTACGATTGTGCGCGCCTGAGCTCGTGTACATGCACGCCGTTGTTCCTGCCCTTGTCTTCGAAATACCTCTTTAACGCATAGTGGCCGCTGTGGAACGCGATGTCGTCCCACGGTATTTCGTCTTCGCTGAACATGGCCACTTCGAGGCTCTCTGCGCCCGGGCTGAAATCACCTTTGAGTTTTGCGGTATAGAAGAAGTGGACCTGCCCGGCGTCTATGACGTCGACGACGGCGAACAGGTGGCCGATCTCGACCTCAGCACAGGCTTCCTCGAGCGTCTCACGCATCGCGCCGCCCGCCGTTGACTCATCAAGTTCCATGAAACCTGCCGGTACCGTCCAGTAGCCGTGACGCGGCTCTATCGCTCGCTTGCACATCAGGATTTTGCCATCGCGCTCCGGAACACAACCCACGACAACAAGCGGATTCTGGTAGTGGATCTTGCCACAGGCGTCACATACCCAGCGCTCGTGAGTATCACTATCCGGCATTTTCCGGGAGACGGTCTGTCCGCAGTCAGAGCAATAATTCATATTGATTTCAATTCAGGAAATGGTGCCGGAGGGGGGAATCGAACCCCCACTTCCTTTCGGAAACCGGATTTTGAATCCGGCGCGTCTACCAGTTCCGCCACCCCGGCACGCGGGCAAGTATATGCGGGGCAAGGACTTCCCGCCAGAGCGGAAAATGTTTTTCACGAATGCGACCCTTTTAGCGCAAAGGGCATCTAATATTCCGAGATATGAGCAAGTTTGCTGACATCCAGATAGACCCGGCAATTGTCAAACGGGCAGCCCGCGGAGACCCGCGTGCCCACGAGATCATTTACCGCGCGTTTTCGGCACCCGTGTATTCGATCTGCCTGCGATTTACAAAAGTGCCAGCACAGGCCGAAGACCTCGTGCAGGAGACGTTCATAGAGATCATGCGGTCGATCGCAAAATTCCGCGGTGAGGCCGCACTGGGTAGCTGGATACGTCGCATCGCGGTGTCAAAAGCGCTGATGTATTTGCGCTCGGCATGGACCGCACGCGGTCAGTCGCTCGGCGATGACTGGCATGAGGTTACGCCCGGCGATGTCGGCAGCCACGGTGTCCCGAGCCGACCGGATGATGCGCTGGACCTGGATGCTGCCCTGGCGAATTTGCCAGCGACGAGTCGCGCGGTCGTTTGGCTGCACGACGTGGAAGGATTTACGCACAAGGAGATCGCTGTGCTGATGGGAAGAACGGAGAGTTTCTCAAAGTCGCAGCTATCGAGGGCTTATCAAAGGCTGCGGCCAATGCTCTCGCTCCCCGAAGATGATGTTCGCAGCGAAAGCGCAGCGCTAAGAGGTTGCTGAAGATGTCGAAAGACAAGAAGGATAAAGAGATGATTTGTGGATTGACCGCGGATGAACGCGACCTGTTGCAGCAGGGACTCATGGGGCTGCCGGATGTGGCGCCGCCACGAGCCGTCTGGCAGCGCATTCGTGAGCAGGCGGAGGCAGAAGGTTTGATCAACACGGGTGTGATGCGCCGCCCGATGACGTGGACTGGCGGCCTTGGGCTGGCTGCCGCGGTGGCTCTGGTGGCCATACTGGTGCCAGCCATGATGAACTCACCTGAGCCGGGCGGAATTACCGAGCCGCCAGTCAGTCAGGCAACGAACGACATCCCGTTAAGTGCCCTGCAATCCCTGATGGTCGAATCACGACAACTCGAGAGTGACCTGCGCTCGTTGCCCGAGGAGCCACGGGTTAGCCAGGCAGGCACGGTTGCGACGATCTCCGAGATTGAAGATCGCATTGCAGCCATTGATTACCAGCTCAATGACACGACCGTCACGATGACGGACGAGGACAAACACATCTTCTGGCGCGAACGCGTCAGGCTAATGAAATTGCTTGTCGGATTGCGCTATGCGCAGGCGCAGCGGGCAAGCTATTAACTGTACGAAGGCCTGTGGGCCTCTGTAGGAGGGCCTTCAGGCCCGAAAGGAGATACACCTGATGAAAACCTTGAAAATACTTGTACCGGTGGCAGCATTGTTGCTGCTGGCAGGACAGGCCGCTGCGCAGAGTCAGGAAGAGGTGGAGCGAGCTGAAGCCGCTGCAGCAGCCCAGGCGAAAACGCGCGAAGTCGAAGTTGCGAGAAAGCTCGAGGATGCTGAACGTCGTATGGCCGAGGCCGCTCGCCAGATTGCCGAGCTGAGCTCTGAACGCTTGCCACAAATGCGCGAAATGGAACGCCGCTTTGAGTTCATGAGCGACGATCGTCCACGGTTGGGCGTCAATATCGGTGAAGAACGGAGTGACGGACCGGTCGAAGGCGTAAAAATTGTTGGCGTCACGCCGGGTAGTGCAGCGGAAGATGCTGGCTTGCGCGCCGGTGACATTATTACCGGCATAAACGACGAGTCGATGAGTGCCGATGTTGCAGGCGAAGCATCACGGAAAGTTCTCGACTTCATGGAAGGCGTCGAAGCCGGTGACATTCTCGCAGTCGAGTACATCCGCGATGGCAAGGTCGGCACGGTCGAAGTTGAGCCGCGAGCTGTCGAGATGCGTGCTTATGCATTTCGCGGTGTGCCCAGGGATTTCAGCATGCCGGCGATTCCGGACATCCACGCCGCGCCAGAAATGGTCGAGAAGTTCCGCCAGAGTTTTTCATTCTCCTGGCCAGGTAATGTCTGGGCCGATATGGAGCTGGTTGAGCTGAATGAAGGACTGGGCAAGTACTTCGGCGCTG
>WTCH01000135.1 GCA_013138675.1 Woeseiaceae bacterium
GCCTGAAGCGAGCAAGCCGAAAAATAGAATGATAGGAAAAAGGTACCGTTGCATGCGATTACTCTTGTGCAATGCCGCTGTTTTGCCCGATCAGCTCATCGGGATTCAATCCGGAAAGATCTAGAAATCCACCAAGACGAAACTGGCGCTGGAGCGGCGCCTGCCCGTTGAAAGTCGTACCGGTGGCACAGTTTGCTGTATACACGCTCACTGAACGACCGTTATTGTCTCATAGCCCGGCGGAGTGCTTTGCCACGGATTGCCTGACATGCCAAGCTGATGTCCGATCTGGAACAACCTGTTCATCTCCGCCTGATCAAATAACTCCGTTGATTGAGGCTCATAGTCTTCCGGTATACCTGCATAGTTGAAGCCGACGCCATCACGGCTGGTGAACGCGAATATACGATACAGATCACCAACGACCGCCGTCTTGATCATCGTGTCTATGGCTCGACTCGAGATCGCTGTCAAATTTCGATCGACTTGTACGGGATCAGGCTGAACCTGGCCGTTGCGGATAATGTAAAGTCCGCCGCCAGACGGCTGAAATTGGTTGCCATAGATCTCGCGTCGACCGGCCGCGATGTCGAGGGTGCCGCTGTAATAGAAGACTTGTGTCAGAGTGCCGCCGTCAGCATGCATTTCGTCAAACGGTTCGCCGTCGATCTCCACTTCGATGAGAACGGGCGGAAAGGCAACCGGGATCGAGGCCGAAGCCAGCATGACCTTGCGAAACAAATCCAGTGCCTCCGATGATTGCCGCTTGGCGATGAGCCCCATGTTCCACACGACCAGATGTTGGGCGTCCATGTGTGTGGTACCGATGTAGAGCCGATGACCGCGATCGTGTCTCTCTGCCACGGCGCGCAACGTGTCTTCGCTGATGTACTGTTCGACCAGTAACTTGAGTGGGTCCGTCTTGGCCAGTGATTCACTCTTGAACAGAATCGCGAAAATGTTTCGCCTGCGCAGAATATTTTCTGACGTTATGGTCGTATAGACTTCCTTTAACTCCTCGTCGAAGTCGGAGCCCAAATAAGCGAATGGTGCGATCAGCGCGCCGGTGCTGATCCCGGTCACAAGCTTGAAATCAGGCCGCGTTCCCTTCTTGCTCCAGCCATAGAGAAAGCCTGCACCAAAGGCACCGTTGGAGCCGCCGCCTGACAGTGCGAGCCCCTGATATATTGGTATGCCGTTCTCATCTGTTGGAAATTCGCCAAGCCGCTCGTCGCGAACCGATTGGACAAAATCGGCTTGGAAATCTTCCGAAACGCGGCCACTCCATGCCCTGACATCGGTAAAGCCGGGGATCTCAGCGTCATCAATGCGGTCGATGGGTACCGCGTTGCGCGGCAGCGTCCCGCAGCCTGATGCCACAATGACGACGGCCACCACCATGGCGCCGTATCGTGCACTCCTACTCACCGCCCAGCTTCTTTAAGTTTTCGATCGCCCGATCCCATGCATAAATAAACTGAAGTCGTATCATGCTGGTGTCGATGTCACTGTCACCAAAGACGTTCGAGCTGAAGCTGGTTCGTATGGTTACGTTGGGCGTTACCTCGAAATTCAAGGTGAATCCGATTTCTCCGATCTCAATGTCGCTTCCGAAATCAGTGCCATCGATTGCTGATTGGAAGCCATTTCGGTAGAGCAGATCGAGGGACGCGAAGAAGTGTCGGGTAATGTCATGCGTCCAGTGCGCCTCGATTTGCCACATCGGATCGTTCTTCAATGTCTGTCCCAAAAAGTCATCGTTATCGGCAAAGAGCCAGACCGACGGCACTACTTCCAGGCTCGACCGGTAGCCGGGGCTAAAAACACGGAAGTGATACTTGAAAGGGAATGCGACTCGCCCATAAAACCGATTCAGACCCATGTTCACGACTTGGTCGTCGTCGTATTGCCCGAGCGGCACTCCCAGCATAAAGGCGGCATCAAGAGTCCAGGTTGGCTCGTAGTTCATATAACTGAAAATTGCAGGTAACTTCGGCGTACCAAAAAGATTCATGTCGAGCTGTACTGACGGGTCAGCGTAGCCGGAGGCAGACTGGCTAAAGGAGGTACCTGGAACGACACCGGGCGGTAAGAACTCAGGTGGGGTGATGGCGGTATCGAATTTTACATCGACACTGCCGCCAACAAGATTGGCGCTAAGTATCGACGGCTTATTGAAAAGCGTCATATGGCGTGCCCAGCTCAAAATAAAAATATCGGCTTGGGCGTCCGCAGCAGGATAGATGTAGTGCGATGGATCGAATTGCACCGTATCTGAGGCTTGCAGGTTCATGTTCAGGTATTGGACTGACATCGCATTGGTGCCGGCTCTTCCTTTCCAGTAGGTGCGTGCACCATCGTCCTGAGCGTTCGCCGGCCCGGAGATTAGAGCGATGGCAAGCGTAGATGCGACAAGAGCCAGGAATCGGGCAGAACAATTTACTTTTTTCATGACTATTGCCTTCATTTTTGGTTGATAAGTTCGATCAACTTCTTGTGTGAAATTTTTTCCATACCACGAACGGGTGGATAGCTACTAGACTCAAAAACCGGAGTGGGAAGCTGCTTTTTCGCACCTTCGAGTAGCGACCGATTGCCGATGATTACGCCATTCATCTCTTCGTACTCATCCCAAAGCGCCATGAGTTCTGCTCTTTTCTCCGGGAATTTCTCGGACAAGTCGAACTGTTCGCCGGGATCAGCATCGAGGTTGAATAATTGCCACTCCCCGGTCCCAAAGGGATCGAGGTGCCAGCCAATTTTCCAATCCCCCTGGCGAATCGCCCGGTTACCGAACAACTCGAAGCCAAGATAATCGTCCGAGCTCCGGGGAGATTGCGCTTCGCCATGCAGCGTTGACACCCAGGATTTGCCCTGCATCGGCAGGATGTCGCGACCCTGGAACGTAGCAGGGTGCTCTACGCCGGCCAACTCCAGTAAGGTCGGCGCGAGATCCATGACATGCATGATCGCGGTTGTATTCACTGCACCGGCACCTTGCACCCCTGGCCCGCTCACGATCAGGGGAGAGCGTGTACCGCCTTCAGTTACGTAACCCTTGTAAAGCCGAAAGGGCGCTGCGCCCACCTGCGCCCATGCCGCTCCATACTCGGCGAACGTGCCCTTGCGACCAATGGAATTGTGACCCGACTCGGCGAAGTTGGCGCCCGCATGCATCCAGCCCATGCTGCCGACTTGACCTGAAAACATCTTCACCAGGTCAGCTCCTTCTGCTCCGTTGTCGGAGAAAAAGATAACGACCGTATTGTCGTACTCACCGATATCCTTCAGGTAATCGAATACGCGTCCGATCTGGTCATCCATGTATTCGACCATCGATGCGTATATCTCCATTTTCCGCCCCGATGCGATACGAACTCCCGGTGCAAGCTGAGAGCCCCGCGGCAGGAACCACATGCGCTCGGCCGTGCTGACGCCTTCTTCCACGATGCCCAGTTCCTGCATGCGAGCGATACGGCGCTCCCGAATCACATCCCAACCTTCGTCGTATTGGTTCTTGTAGCGCCGCAGCCAGTCATCCGGCACCTGCAGCGGTCCATGCGGGGCCGTAAATGCCATGTAGGCCAGGAAGGGCTTGCCGTCATCACGGCCTTCTTCAATGAACTGAATGGTTTTGTCGGTGTAGTTCTTCGTCGAATAAAAATCTTTTGGCAGTTTTTCGACCGGCTGCCCGTCTTCTGTGTACGGGCCTTTTGGTATCTGCCATTCGATGTTCCACCCGTCATCGAAGTGATCGCCGCCACCGACAAGTAAGGAGAAATCGCGCTCGAAGCCACGGGCGTGCGGAATCTGGTCGGGTTGAAGTCCCAGGTGCCATTTCCCGGCCATGTAAGTGTGATACCCCCCATCTCGCAACAGGGCGGCGACCGAGGCAACACGCTTGTTGAGTACGCCCTCGTAACCCGGTTGTCCCACCTGGTTCGGCGCTAACATCTCGCCCATGTTACCCAGGCCGGCGAGGTGATTGTCCATTCCGCTCATCAGCATCGATCGGGTAACGGAACAGGTAGGGGCTACGTAGAAGTCCGTGTAACGCATACCTTGTTGAGCAAGATCGTCCAATACAGGCGTGTTGATCTCGCCGCCGTAACTTCCGAGATCTGAGTACCCCAAGTCATCGGCAACTATCACAAGAAAGTTGGGTCGTTCGCTCTGTTGAGCGACTGCCGTGCCCGTGAAAAGGAGCAGAGCACTCGAGACAACACAAAGACACAGCGATATGAGAACTTTGCTCGCAGCTTTTGCGAAATTGTGTCGAGTAATAACTGAACAGGTGTCTATGTTTTTCCGTCGCATGTTCTCTGTCTCCAAACTTCTATCCGGTTTCACCGTTCATGAGTAATTTGATGAAAGTTGATGCCCCGCGAATCTCCGCACCTCTTTTGCACAACGCCCGAATGGCCTCTGCGCCCGCATCGTCAGCGAACATCAGCTTCGACAAGTCCAGTACGTAGTGATCGCCCACCGACTCACATACATCCTTGAGCTGAGCAATTGCATCTCCCGCAAGTCGACCAGCAACGTGCAATACAATTGCATTGCCTTCAATCTCCTTGTCGATTCGAATATCCATCGCTATCTACAACACAGCAAATTGCGTGCCACATGTTTGTCGAAGGGCCGGGAGACCTTTAACGCACTGAAATCAGAGGGATTCGGTTGTCTGTTGATACTGCCGTGTGAAACAGGGGGCATCAGGGCGGCCTGAATATCGGCTAGGGGTGGACGATATTTCGGCAAACATTGATGTTATTTCGTCTAAATCGGGCTATGGTTCCAAAATGCCGAAGCAAAACAAAAAGGTTGCCGTTGATCGGCGTTTCTTGCCGTTGCTTACCGACATTTCGGCGCTGCTTGTCGGTGCCCAATCAGACGCGATATACGAAGCGGTGGATCAGAGTCTGGAGATGGTCGGTGATTTCTTCGGTGCAAGTGCGGTTGGGCTGGGCACGTGGTCAGATTCCGGTGAAATATTGGGCACTCTGCGCGCGTGGGGGGCCAAGCCGGTTGGCGACTACCTGGCCGCGCTCCATCCTGGGCGGGAAGCGGCCAGTGAAATTCTCCGCAAAGGGTATGTGACCTGGAATTGCTTGGAGGATCTCGAGGGGCTGCCACAGTTTCAGGAACACGTTAGTCAAGTCAACGTCAAGGCGGGATCGATCTGGATGTATCGACATTTTGCATCTCAGCAGGAACACTTGGCGATAGGCAAGGCGGACCCGGCCCCATGGCCTGAAGACATGATCGAATATCAGGCAGCAGTCGGCACCGTCTTGTACAACGCGCTTTACCGTAGGCGGGCGGAGGCCGAGACGGAGCAATCGCAGCGTCTGCAGGCAGTTATCTCTGACGTTACCGCAAAAATGGTGTGTGTAAGAAATGACAGTATGGATGCAAGGATTAACGACGCGCTTGAAAAGATTGGCAGAACTTTAGACGCTGACTTATGCGTTTTCCTGCTGAGCAATAATCCAAATACCGACATTTACGAGGTAAGCCACGAGTGGTTCGTTGACGCCGTAGGCGGACCTAACTTTGACGATGTCAGCCTTGCTGATAACTATCCCTGGCTGTCCGAGCACCTGAAAAAGAGGAAACGAATCTGTTTCGCCGATTCGGGCGATTTCGCGCCTGAAGCACCCGCCGAGGTCGAATTGTTTGAGCGAACCGGCATCCAAACGATGGTTTTGGAGCCATTCCAGGCTGCAGATGGAAGGTGCGGTTACCTGGGATTGGCTAGTGTCGAC
>WTCH01000207.1 GCA_013138675.1 Woeseiaceae bacterium
CATTGGCTCCACCGACACAACGCCGATTACTGCAGTGAGCAGTTCGAGCGCACGCTCTGGTCCGGCATCGACGGTCACCAGCAACCGTTTGCCGGCCAACAGCTCGTCCATGGTTGAATCCAGCACCTTTTGACCACTGTGGACGATGATGACCCGGGTGCAGATCGCCTCGACCTCCTGCAGGATGTGGGTTGAAAGGATGACAGTGGCGTGTTGCGCTAATGCGCGGATCAGATCACGCATATGCTGCACCTGGGTTGGATCCAGGCCGTTGGTGGGCTCGTCGAGAATGAGCAGTCGGGGCTTATGCAGAATTGCCTGTGCCACACCCACCCGCTGACAAAACCCCCGCGAGAGGGTCCCGATGGTGTCCGTTGCCTTGGATGAGAGTTCTGTCTGGACAATGGCCTCCCGTATCCGATCAGTCCTCTCGGCGTCAGGAACACCGTGCAACGTGGCGGCGTAATCGAGGTAATCAATCACCGTCATTTCATAGTAAAGGGGGTCGTTTTCAGGCAGGTAGCCAATCCGCTGCTGGACTGCTTCGCGCTCTGTGTTGATGTCTAAACCATCAATCTCAATGGAACCGCCAGTGGGTTCCAGGAAGCCGGTCAGCATCTTCATGATGGTGGTCTTGCCCGCGCCATTGTGCCCAAGCAGTCCGACGATCTCTCCCGTGCCGATATCGAAGGAGACCTGATCGACCGCAGTCAAACCACCGTAAGTTCGGGTCAATGCTTCAACTCGTAGCATGAAATATCCCTGCTTTATTTACCTGCCGTTACCGTTTTCGTTTCCCTGGGGGGAGGCCACGCCACACGACCCCTGACTTTTCATCTACTGATCGATCGCGCGTGATTCAAATCAGCCTTTTTTGACGCGACCTTAGGTTGCCGGAACATCGCAATCCTGCATCATTCAGCACCGTTTGTCGCGACCGATCTATATGCAGAGAAAGCGCGTGCTAACACACATACGGGTACTGACAAGTTAACTCATAGGCTCCTGCCGATTTCCACCTGAGTTCGAGCTATGCGGCTGATGCGCTTTGCCAGGATGCAAAGGCGCGCTTTCTCAAGAGTCGATAGTGCTCAGCCCGTACCATATGTCTTCCCAGATTGAATAGGTTGAAAACCGCTGAGTGTACAGCCAGGAATCGCTGCGCCTGATCTGTCGATTTGAACCGCCGCATGCCGCGCTCTCTTGCTCGGGTTGGTTGATGCGATAGCTCGGCCCTGTTGTTGGCATACTTACTGGTGTCATGGATAACATCCGGCATCAAATCACGGTGAGCGACTCCGTAACTCCGTAGTTTGTCAGTCACGATCTTCCTGGGCTCGCCGCCATGTGACCTCAGCAGGCGTTTGAAGAATCGCTTCGCCGCATCTCCGTCCCTACGAGCCTGTAGAAACACATCAACCACTTCACCGTCCTGGTCGACGGCCCTCCATAGGTAGTGCTGCTTGCCGTCAATCTTGACGAATACTTCGTCAATATAGAAGGTATCGCCGTATCCTTGGTGCTTCGGCTTTAGTCTCTTGGCGAATTTCGGTCCGAACGTTTTGCACCAGAGTCGGATAGATTCGTAGCTAACGAATATGCCCCGCTCAGCGAGCAGATCTTCAATATCACGATGGCTCAGGTTGAATCGGTAGTAGAGCCAGACGGCATAGCTGATGATGTCGGGAGGAAATCGGTGGCGTTTGAATGTGTTCATTGCCAGAGTATCCAACCGTAGCTGTTAACTTGTCAGTACCCATGCGGAAGCTTGTTCGCAGAGAATATCAACCGCGAAGGCTGCGTCGTCGGAGGCGTGTATCATGAACATAGTCAGGACATAGAACATGAAATCTGAGGCAAAGGTAGTCGTCATTGGAGGCGGCGTAGTTGGCGTGAGTGCACTGTATCACCTGGCGAAGAAAGGCTGGGGCGATGACGTTGTCTTGCTTGAGAAGGCGGAGCTAACTTCGGGGTCGACCTGGCATGCCGCAGGTCTGCTGCCGTTATTCAACATGAGCTACAGCGTCGGCCAGGTACACAAGTACTCGGTCAACTTCTATCAGACACTCGAGGAAGAAACCGGACAATCGGTCGGATTCAAGCGGGTCGGGAATCTGCGTCTTGCGATGAATGGCGATCGCATGGATGAGTACTATCAGTACGCGGCGACGGCGAAAACGATCGGCATCAATTCTCAAATCCTGACGCCGGAAGAGATCAGGAAACTCTGGCCGCTATGCAATACCGAAGGACTCGTTGGAGGAATCCTGCATCCCGATGACGGCTATATCCAGCCAGCCGATCTGACCCAGGCGCTCGCGATAGGGGCCCGCGCACGTGGTGCGACAATTTATCGCAATACCCCTGTACTCGCAATCGAGCAGGCGACATCGGGTGGCTGGGTCCTTCATACCGAGAAAGGCGATATCACGTGTGATCACGTGATTTCGGCGACTGGAAATTACGCACGCAAGACAGGCGAAATGGTTGGACTCGATGTCCCGGTTATCCCGGTTGAACATCAGTTCATAGTCACGGATGTTCACCCCGAGCTGAAGAGGCGCAAGGCGGAGGGCTTGCCGGAAATGGGCGTGCTCCGTGAGCCCGATGGATCGTGGTATCTGCGCGAGGAAAACAACGGGTTCATCCTGGGTCCTTACGAGAATGGCGCACCGGCCTGTTATGTCGACGGACCGGATCCACGCGCCGAGTATGAGCTGTTTCAGGAAGACATCGAACGTCTCGCGCCCCACATTGAAGCGGCGATCGCGCGTGTCCCCGCATTTGGAGAAGTCGGCATCAAGCAGGTCTACAACGGTGCTATTGCGTATACGCCCGACGGCAATCCGATCATTGGCCCGGCATGGGATATCGACAATTTCTGGCTCAGCGAGGGGCACAGTTTCGGCATTACTGCCGCGGGCGGCGCCGGTTGGCAGCTGGCGGAGTGGATTGTCGAAGGTGAGCCGACGATCGATATGCTTGGCCTCGAGCCGCGCCGGTTCGGCGACTACGTGACAAAAGAATACCTGATTGACAAGTGCGAAGAGGCCTACTCGCATGTATTCATCACCCATTTCCCGGATGAGGAGCGGCCTGCGGGCCGGCCTCTGCGAACCGCGCCTTGTTATGAGCGTATGAAAGCGAAAGGTGCTGTCTTCGGTCAGAAGTTTGGCTGGGAGCGGCCGAACTTCTTCGCGACCAATGGCATGCCACAGGAAGACGATTGGTCGTTTCGACGCTCGAAATGGTTCGAGAGTGTTCGCAAGGAGGTCGCCAATACGACGACCAACGTCGGCCTGCTAGATATGACAGCGTTTGCCAAATGTCGAGTGTCAGGGCCGGGGGCCGAAGCATTTCTGGGTTACTTCGTTGCCAACAGCCTGCCGCCAAAGGTTGGCGGCATCGGGCTGTGCCACGCACTCAACAGGAATGGCGGTGTGCATTCCGAATTTACAATCTGTCGGGAAGCTGAAGGTTCGTTTTACCTTGTGTCCGCCGGCGCTCTGCAGCGCCTCGATCACGATTATCTGAAGAAGCACATGCCCCGAGACGGCTCGGTGCAATTCGACCAACTTACACATACCAACGGCGTACTTGTGCTCGCCGGGCCGAAAACGCGGCAGTTGTTGCAGCGCGTGACCGACGCCGATCTTTCCAATGAGGCGTTTCGCTGGTTGTCGGCGCAGGACATCGTCATCGCAGATGCGCCGGTCAACGCAATGCGCGTAAATTTTGTTGGGGAACTCGGATGGGAACTGCATCACCCGATAGAATTTCAGAACCGGATCTTTGATGCATTGTTTGAGGCGGGCGAGGACCTCGGGCTGAAGCCGTTTGGAATTCGTGCGATGGACGCGATGCGGCTTGAGAAGTCGTATCGCATGGTGGGAACCGAATTGTCCATTGAGTATTCGGCTTACGAATCGGCGATGGGCCGCTTCGTAAATCCGGATAAGGGAGATTTCCTTGGGCGCGATGCGTTGCTCGCTTGGCAGGGGCGAGGCATGAACAACCTGCTCGTGACGCTTGAGGTTGCGGAGGTCGAAGATGCCGATGCGCTTGGCAACAATGTGCTATTCAGCGATGGTGATGCCGTTGGTCGTGCAACAGGAGGCGGTTTTGGTTTCCGCGTGAACAAGTCTCTCGCGTTGGGCATGGTGCGACCCGAGCTTGCCGAGCCTGGAACTGTTCTCGCGATAGAAATCCTTGGTAAGACTTACCCCGCCACGGTCATCCCGCACAGCCCGTTTGACCCAAAGAATGAGAGATTGAGAGATGTCAACGGCACCAACGGTACTGACAAGGTAACGGTTTCCGGCGGACAATCAGTAGATGATCACCTACAAGCGCCATCGATTCCCGCCCGCGATAATTAGCTACGCTGTTTGGCTCTACCACAGATTCAATTTGAGTCATCGAGATATTGAGGATCTGTTGGCCGAGCGGGGGATGCGGCGATTCAAATCCGCATATCAGGCGCAGAGCTTTCTAAGTACGCACGCCGCTGTATAAAATTTGTTCAACCTGGGTCGTCATTTGATATTGGCGAAGCATTATCAATATTTTCGACAACGGGCGTTTGCGTCTTGGAAAAATGCAGCGGCTTTGTAGTCTGATAATTAGTGCCGATTCGGTCGGCCGCATAAGTTAACTTGTCAGTACCCTCTAGTGAGTTGACGCTAACTGTATGAATGTTAGAGGGAAATATTGGTCGGGGTGAGAAGATTCGAACTTCCTGCCCCTGCCTCCCGAAGACGGGATGCGTTCCAGAGCCCTTTATCTATGCGGTGTTCGAACCGCTTGCAGCACACTATTGACGCGTCAAAGCCCATAGAGGCTCACAGGCGCACACCAGAACTCGTCAGTTATCGGCCACTGCTCAATCGCGCCGACAATGAGAACTAGCAACGTAATACAGTATCAAGGTATGACGACTGGCTAGGCGGTTGCGTCCGGCCTTATTGTTTCTGGAACGAATGACCGCTTTTCCCGAAAGCGGCCGTTCAAACAAGTAGAAATCGCTTTTGTTGACTGTCTGCTTACGGCCAGAAGCGGACGTTCCCAATTCTGTGGTCGATACGGATTGTGTGTCCAGTAGCGACGGCGTAAACACTTATTCATGAGTCTGGTGTCAGAACTTAAACGCCGCAACGTCATCAGGGTAGCGATTGCCTATGCGATCGCGGCTTGGCTGTTGATCGAGATCTCCACCACTACCTTTCCGATGCTCAGGCTGCCCGAGTGGACCGCCACCTTTGTCACCGTGCTGCTGATTATCGGGTTCCCCGTGGCGTTGATCTTTGCCTGGGCCTACGAGCTGACACCGGAGGGAGTCAAGCGAGACACGGGTGTTGGGGCCGCCTCGCCGCCGCAACCCCGCGCAGCCAAGTCCGGTACTGCACTGAGCTCCGATCTCAAATCCATTGCCGTGCTGCCCTTCGAGAACATGAGCCGGGAGGAAGCAAATGAGCCGTTCACGATCGGCCTTCACGATGACTTGCTGACGCATATCTCGAAAATTAGATCGATAAAGACGATTTCCCGTACTTCGGTGTCGCAGTATCGGGGTACCACCAAGACGATCCCGCAGATCGCCGAGGAACTCGGAGTGCGAACGGTTTTAGAAGGCGGTGTGCAACGGGCGGGAGATCGGGTGCGGATTAACGCCCAGCTCATTGATGCCCGGACCGACCAACATCTGTGGGCCGAGAGCTACGATCGGCA
>WTCH01000142.1 GCA_013138675.1 Woeseiaceae bacterium
CGTCGTCGAGCTGCATGTGCTCGCAGCAGCCGCGCCAGTCCGCCTCCCCCATGAAACCGTCGAGTGGCGTGTAGGCGCCCATGCCAAGCATAAACAGGTCGGAGACCTCGCGGCTGGACAGTGGAACTTGCTTCAGACGCCCTGCCCGCTGCAACGCTTCTGCCCTTTCAGCCTCAGGCAGTAACAGCGGCTTTAGTGAACCCTCGCCATGCGGGGGAACCAAATTCGACATGAGTACGTCCTCCTCTTAACCCATCAACCGAATACCACCAATAACAAACACGGCAAGAAAAACCGTCTGAATCACCATTACGCCAATCGGTGCCGGGCCCACATCCGCCAGCGCCTTTAGTGAGGTTTTGACCCCGAGCGCTGCGACAGCGGTAAGCAAACACCAGCTCGAGACCGGCGTTAGCATCGTATGCGCCTCGGCCGGAACCCAGCCCAGACTGTTAACGATGACGAGCACGATGAAAGCCACGAGAAACCAGGGCAGCAGGGGCACGTCGCCGGATGCCGGCGAATGGTCGCGTCGCATGATCAGCGAGATCGAAATAACGACCGGCACCAGGCAAGCGACCCGAATGAGCTTCACGAGCGTGGATATCTCACCACTTTCATCAGAGATCATGTAACCGGCACCGACCACCTGTGCGACATCATGAATCGTGGCGCCAAGAAAAATACCGGCAGTCGTGTTGTCGTAGTGAAGATAGGTGACGAATACCGGGTATACGACCATCGCGACCGTGCTTAGCGCGGTTACACCGGCGACGGTCAAAATAGTATTGCGCTCGGAATCCTTGTGCGCTGGCAGGACCGAAGCGATTGCAAGCGCCGCGGACGCACCGCAGATCCCTACCGCGCCAGCCGAGAGGACAGACTGGTCGCCTTTCAAGCCAAAGACACGTCCTATGAGTCCGCCAAACACGATGGTCGCCACCACGCTTGCTACGATCAGGGCAACCACCGGCCAGCCAAGCTCCATTACTTCGCCTGTCGTAATGCGCAGACCCAATAGCGCGACTCCGATGCGGAGTATGTTGCGGCTCGCAAAACGAATGCCGCTTGCAAAACGCTCATCCTCGATAAGGAAGTTGAACGCCATCCCGAATAGCAGTGCATACAACATCGCAGGACCACCGAGCCGGTCACTAACGAATCTCACGGCAAGTGCGATGGTCGCACTCAGGAGCAACCCGGGCATCGCGGCCCGCACTGCGTCATTCATCCTGATCATTCAAAATCACTTGTTTGGGAAAACTTGCTTGATGGCTAATCCGCCACTATGCAACGATACCATCCGACCGCTGATTTGGCAGGATTGAATAGTGTGAACATTGAGAAATTACAAGCTCGCCTGGCCGACTTCGCAAAGGAGCGGGACTGGGAGCAATTCCACAGCCCCAAGAATCTCAGCATGGCGCTGGCTGGCGAGGTCGGCGAACTACTTGAGATATTCCAGTGGTTATCTGAAGAACAGTCCCAACGATCGGCACTTACTGATAAACAACTCGCGGCTGCTACCGAGGAGCTGGCCGACATTTTGATCTATGCCCTGAGGCTGGCCGACAGGCTTGATATCAATTTAGAAGAGGCGATATCGAAAAAAATCGACAAAAATGCATTGCGGTATACCGTCGAAGCCTCCAGGGGAAATTCTGCCAAGCGCTGAGCGGGAGGGCCTTAGCCCTCCGCCGGTACGACGGTATTGTTTGCTTGCGCTTTACTTAAGCGCTTTCATTTCTATGAGCTGTTCGGCAGTGGTCTCGTAGATCCCCTCAATCGGGCAACCCCGGATCGTATCGCCCTCGCTCAGATAGCTGGAATTGAAGCGGCTATCCACCATTGCTGGCGTGAAGTCCTTGCTGCGCAGAGCTCGGCAGCGCGAGTCGAATTCGACCAGGTAACGGCCACTCCCGCTGGAAGCGCCGACGAAATAGTCATTCACGTAGGTGTAGTGCAGTTGGTAAAGACGAATTCTTTCGATTTGCTGCAGGTCCGTCACGACGACAAAGTCGCGTACCGACTGAGCCTCCTGCGGGACAACCGGTGTGCCGCAACCCGTTAGCAGCACAGCGGCCGCAATCAATCTCAAACTCATGGCAGATGCTCCAGATCGTCGATATATAGGTATGACAACAGTTGGGCACCAATAGTTTCCGGAATACTGGCGGTGGAGCGAGGTCCCTGGTGTAGTGCAGTTACCATGGACCATCTCGTGTCCGGTCCCGACCTCGTAAGGGAGTACATAGAGTGAGGTAGCCTGTTCGGGATAGGGACCACAACTGGAAGCTGCCAAGGGAAATGCCGCCAAGCGCTGACAAGAGAAAGCCACCTTGCGGTGGCTTTCTTACTTTGGATGATCTGCCAACGACTGATTCCGAATTATCGGGTATCTGAATATTTGAAATAGGCCTTATTTCTGGTCATCATCGGCCCCCACAATGCGTACGCCAGCGCCTTGCGCTCCAGTTCGGGCTCACCTTCCTTGATGAGTGTCATTTTCCCGGCCGAATCAGCACGAAATGTTATGGGATCCATGTCGGGCTGGAGCACGACAACCCGACCGTCTTCAACATAGGCCTGATTCGCGTGGAATTGCATCGAAGCCCGACCGGACCCGGCTGCGTACTCAGGCAGGGTCAGGTCGCGCCCGATGCCTGGATGTTCGGCGTCGATCCCGATCAATGACAGGAGCGTCGGTAATAAGTCTATCTGGCTGGTGATGCCGGGAACCCGTCTGGGCTTAATGGTGCCACCCACGATCGCTCCCGGAATTCTAAATTGCTCAACCGGAACGAGCTCATTCCCGCGTACGAAGTCATTGTGATCGGCGACAATAAGGAAGACCGTATTTTCCCAGTAGTTGGATTGGCGGGCCGAATCAATGAAGCGGCCGAGCGCGTAATCTGCATACTTGATCGCTGTTTCCCTCGCCCCGTACGAGCTATCGTCGACGCGATTTTCCGGTATGTCGTACGGCGGGTGATTACTGCTCGTGAAGACGAGACTGAAAAATGGTTGACTCCCGGCATTGCTAAACCTGTCATGAGCCCGGTTGAACAGATCTTCGTCTGACACGCCCCACGAACCACGAAACTCCGGTTGCTCGTAGTCATTCTCATCGATGACAGTCTGGAAACCATTGTTCAGGAAGAACCGCCTCATGTTGTCGAAATGTGATTCGCCACCGTAGACAAAGCTCGTCCGGTAGCCGCGCTGTT
>WTCH01000025.1 GCA_013138675.1 Woeseiaceae bacterium
GATGGCACCAACGGGGCCGCCAGCGAGCGCACCGATGACGACACCAACGCCAACACCAGCGTTTTCCTGTTTCGATGCAGATGCCGCTATCGCGGGCGAAGATGTGGCAACTGCCACGATGAGAATAATTGCTACCAGGTTACGCATTGTCAGTCCTCCTAAGAATGTCGCTCGTTGTGAGAGCGGCTACAGTGAGGATCATTACAAGGCGAAAATGCGTACCCGGAGGGACCGATTCATGCGGGTCTGACGATCAATTGTGATCAAAAGTGGCAAAGCCACTTTCTGTCAAAGTGATCTTTCCACTTTCTGTCAAAGTGGCGCTTAGGTCCTCGGGTTTGACAGCGCGACGAAAGTACCGCCATTGCGTTCGGTCAGGATGCGCATGAGTTGAGCATAGCGGCGCGTAGTGTCAGACGGCTGGCGGCCCGGATCGAAGAAGAATGGGAAACCGACGGCGTGAATCCGCACCATACGTTTGCCGTTTTCATCCTCGCGATTAACGGAATCTATCTGGCGCACTACGGCCTCAACAGAGCGGCCGCTGAACTCGTCACCAAAGACATAGATGCTGATCTTCTTATCGGGCGACCAGTAGGTGCTGATCGCGTAAATGATGCCGTCGGCGGGGTTACTGTCACTGAACGGCCGCCATGTGCGCATCGTATTGCGGATCGCGTCGCGCCGGCCCGGCGTGTCCGGGATCCACTGGCCCGCGTACTGCTTGAACATGTAGCTGCCATTATCGTTCATGATCTGCAGGCCCTTCACCTGCGGATACACGTCCAGCGTTTCGCTGAGCTTGTCGATGGCACGCTGCCAGTTGAACTGCTGCATACTCCCCGACGTATCGATGACGAATATTACGTATTCGCTATCCACCGGAATGCCGGCAACCGCGTCGTTATCAGCTCGACGATAGTAAGGCGCCAATCGGCGCATCTCGTCGGTCAGCTGCTGCTTGGTACGTTTGAGGTCACCTTCGTCAAGCGTCGATTCAGAGTCCCTCTGCGTCGCAGCATACTGACCCTGTACCGTATTGAGCTCGCCCTGCAGTCGGGCCAGGCGCAACTTGCTTGACGACGTTTGCTCCCTGACATCTTCAAGGTCACGGTTGATGACGGCTGTCTCGCCGCGAATATCGAACAGTTCCTGTTGCAACAGGGCGATCAACGATTTGAGATCGTCCTGCGTCTTTTCGATGATGACGGGTTCATAAATTTTGCTGAGCACAAGCAACAGGATGATGGCGCCGAAACCACAACATATGCAGTCGAGGAACGACAGGCTGAAGGCTTCGATATTGCGACGTTTTTTTCTCAATGCCTCATCCGACTACGGCCAGTCCTTGCTGACGCTGATAAGCGAGCCACCCGAACGGTAGGCCAGCAACCAATACAGAAACGGAGCCTCAAAATCACCTTCGAGCGGGTACAGGAAGATATTGACCGGAATGTTGCTTGGCAGTTCACGCAATGCGTTCGAAAAAAGGCGCCTGCGCTCCGCCCCGCTCACCATTTTGCTTTTACTGGTCGGCCCGTCCATCGTGGGCAAACCGTCGAC
This sequence comes from Woeseiaceae bacterium, assembly GCA_013138675.1. GTDB lineage: Bacteria > Pseudomonadota > Gammaproteobacteria > Steroidobacterales > Woeseiaceae > UBA1847. The sequence continues at coordinate 1,564 of WTCH01000025.1, forward strand.
AAGCAGAATAATGTTGTCGGGCGGGGGCGTCATCGACAGCACGATGTTCATCGCCGCTTTCATATTGGTACCGCCCTCGGGCGCCGTGCGCCGCAATACCCGCATCGCTTCGTCGAGTTGGGTGGCGTCATCGGCCTTTAGCCATACGCCTTCGCTGCCTTTAATAATCGGCTCGACCTCGTTGTTGAACATGTACATCTGAAATTCGCTACCCGGCAGAAATTGTGCCGTCAGCCAGTCAACGCTTGCGACGACCTGGCGCCATTTCACGGCCCGCAATTTCTCGTCGATCGGCATATTGCGACGACGAATGATGTTAATGATCGTGTCGTCGAGCATGCTGGCTGAGCGGTCGACCAGGATTAACGTGCGTTCGCCTCCGAGTTTGAGACCGGTCAGGTATTGGCGATCGCCCTCGCCCTTGAATTCTCGCAAGCGGTTACCTTCTGACTCTGTTTCCTCAGCCATCGCCAGCAATCGTTTGACTTCTTCTTCGAGCGTCTTGATATCGGTCTGCAGTTTTTCGATACGCTCGATCTCAGCCAGAGTCTCGGAATCATACTGTGCCAGCTCGGCACGCAGCTCCTCGATCAGCGCGATGATCTGAGCGATCATGCCTTCGGCAGAATCTTTTTCGCTGGTGAGGTCTTCCACCGTGTTCTTTGCCAACACCAGGTCCTTGCGGCCATCGAGTATTTCTACTTCGATCTTGCGAGTCTCGGCCATCAGGTCGGATGGGTTATCGGTCGTCTCGCGAACCTGCGCGTTGATGATCATGAAAAACAGGATCACGGCGCCGAAGCCGCAACTCATGCAGTCGAGAAACGACATGCTGAAGACTTCGAAAGGTCGGCGTTTACGCGCCATCACCTGTCTCCGTCGTAATCAGGCGCAGCTCGAACCCGGGTGTACCGATCCGAATCAGATCACCCACCTGCAGTACTGCCGAGCTGTCGATCCGGTGGCCATTGAGAAACGTACCGTAGCGGCTGTAGTCGCGGACGATGCATTGCCCGTTCTCCTGCTGCAGCGAACAATGGCGGCGAGACATGCCCGGCATATCTTGCTGCAGATCAATGCAGCGACCGCCGTCAGTCGCCTGCGAGCCGAGGGTCAGCGGCTGCGAGTCGACAGCGTAGGCTTTGCTTTGGAATAACAGATGCGTCGGGTGGCCACCGTGACTGGGCTTTCCCGAATCCTCTGTCACGACCGGCGACTGGTCCCAGGGCATCTTTCGCACCAGGCTTACGGCAGCATCGCCCGCCTTCATATCACGGCAGCGCGCCAGCAGACCGCGTGCCGTGGCACCGGATTCCTGCAGATACAAGTTGCCACCCACCCTTGCGCTCAGGATATCGGCGAGGCCCGGCATTCGTGCCGCGCGATCTGACAGTTGCAGCGCCGGCGTTTCATCGGCTCGATACAGCGCCCGCAAACTGCTGACGATGCGGTGGTAGAAAGGCGCTGCCGCCGAGACGAGCTCGAGCGTTTCAAGCTCCGCGTGGTGCTTGATGCCACGATATTCGATATCCAGACTAACGCTGGTCGCGGCCGATGCAGCAGCGAGCCAGCTCTGCAGTTGATCCAACAGCATTTGTTCAGTCTCTGCGGTATGCAACGGGTCGAACCGGGACTGTTGCACAAATGTCTTTGTGATCAGTGCAATCCATGCGTCGAAAAGCGCAACCATCCCACAGTCGTCTACGACAACTGAGCGATCAACCTGGACGTGCCCGGCCTGGGTAAGACGTGTCAGCAAAGCGGAATGCAGACTCAGGTCGACGTGCACGGGCACAGCACCCTGGTACTCGCGACGCGTCGCCGCAACGGCAGCATCGACCATCGCAATAATCGGGATCTTGAGCTCCGCCGCAATGCCGAGGAACAAGCTGAGATTGGTATTGCTCATGTAGGCCGGTACGGCCACGACGAAGCCGTCGGCGGAGACACGCTGCCAGATCTGTTCGAGCTGCCGGCTAACGATATCCGCTGCACTCAGGTGATGAAAACGGCGATCTGGCAATGGTGCAGTTTGCAGGTGTGACCAGTAGCCATTGTGGATACGACGTGGTTTCACACGTGCCTGCGAGAACGCCTCGCTGCCGGTTGTCAGGCGGTCATCGTCGAGCAACGCGAAGCCCGGCTCGCGGTAATAGACTCTGTTGGCATCCTGTACCGAGATACCGGCGTCATTTAAATGTGCTGCGAGCAGAGCCACAATTTCGTCCGATTACCGCTAGTCTGCCTTCATGTGCCGAATCAGCTTGTCGTTGCTGTAAATCTCGCCGTCGTAGACGAGCCGCTCCTGCAACAATTGCACCTGATGTACGAGGAACATCAGGAAAATACTGATCAGCAATGCGATAAACGTCGAGTTGAACGCAACGCCCAGGCTCTGCGTAACGCCGGCGATATCGCCCTGCACGGCCTTGTCCGCCTGCGCCAGCGCTTCACCGATACCGCGTACGGTGCCGATGAATCCGATGGATGGAATTGCCCAGGAGATGTAGCGAATCATCGACAGTTCTGATTCGAGACGGTCGGCCTCCGACTCAAAAATATCACGGGTACTACTGGAGACGTCCGAGATGTTGCGCGTCGTACTGAATCGCCGCAGCGCGTTCAACAATGCACGTGGCAGCAGCATGCTCCGACTCTCCTCGGGCAATGCCTCGATCTGGCGCGCGAACTCGCGCGTATCTTCGGGGAGTATTCGCATCCCCTCCGCGACTGGCACCAGGTCCACGTCGAGCAAGCGTCGCTCGGCAAGAATGGCCGCTGTCTTGTAACCCATTATCGCGAGCGCCCAGATGCCGAGAATGAAACAGGCTTCCTGCTCGAGGTCCTTGATCAGCACCCAGACAACTCGTTCCCTGACGTAGTCGGGGTCGGCCGCCGCGGCGATAGTCTGTTCCTCAATGATCTGCGTCGCATTCGGCCGTACAACGGTTTGATAAAACGCGTGCACGATAATGATCGCGATAATCAGTACAAACAGCTGAAATACAAATTCAACCGGAATGTTCTTCTTTTTCATAGGCTCATTGGTTTAGATATCTGTCGGAAAATCGATGGACTGGTCGGTCGGGATTACTTCGGACGGACGAAAATCATCATCCTCATCCGCAAATCCCTGTTCGTCGAGACCGGTTTCGTCAAATTCTTCGGCCTCCGCGTCGGCTTTGGCCTCGGCGTCGACGTCTGTCTCGTCCGCCGCAAGCTCGGCATCCGGTGCCACCTCGGCACCGTCAACCTGCTCGTCAGACTGCTGCGCCCATACGGGGCCCGCAATCAATAGGCCGAGCATCAGTGTGAGCAGAAATCGGGTCAAAGTGTGTCCTCGTTCGCTGGCCTGTGAGCTTAGACCGTCGTCATGCGCAATTGTCGCATGAATTCTCAATACACGGATCGGGCGAGACGGAAACCCACGTCCGATCGCGGAGCGATCTCCGATTCGCGAAAACTCAGGCGCAATTCCAGTATGCCGGCGTGGCGCCAGCTCGAACCACGCACAACATGGGCCTTACCGGTCTCCGGACCCATCGGGTCGACGACCGGCGTCGTCAGTCCAGGCGTCGCTACGGAATAGATATCGTTGACCCATTCCGCAACATTACCGGCCCCGTCATAAAGGCCGAGGGCGTTCGGCGTGAATTTTGCGACCGGGGCGGTCGAGGCGAAACCGTCGTCGTAACGCGGCAAGATCGACGGCGTAAGATCCGCGGCAGCCCTGTCGGCATAATTGCCGCTGTTCCGTTTAGGCGGCATTTCGGCGCCCCAGGAGAATTTCTGTGCTCCCTGGCTGCCGCTAAAGCGCACAGCCCAGGCCCACTCGGCTTCTGTCGGTAGCCGGTAGCCATTGGTCAATGGACGGATGATCGTCCATTCCCCAAACTTCTCCTCGTAAGCGGGTTTCAGGCCCTCTCGCGTACTGAGCCAGTTGCAATATTCGACGGCATCCGCCCATGTCACATTGGCGACCGGGTTTTCGCCGCCTGCCATCGACGGATGAACGTCGCTGCCGGAATCATGGCCAGGCCGGAACTTGGCAAATTCATTGTTGGTGACTTCGCGTACACCAATCAGGAAGGGTCGCGTCAGTGTTACCGGTGCGAGCACCTCGTTGGCCCGCCGTCCCTGCTCCGCACGGGATGAACCCATCGTAAACGTGCCAGGCTCGACACGGCGCATCACCTGATCGTCCACGGTGCTGACAGTTTGCTGGACCTTCTCCTGCTCGATCGCTTCAAGTGATCGCAATCGCGCTACGACAGTCTGCGGGTAACCCGGGCGCGGCGTTACGCTGCGCGTCCACGTCTGGTAGCCAGTCTTGCGCACCTCGACACGGTGCGGCGCCGAACTCAGTTGCAGTGTGGTTGAACCCGTGCCACGCGCTCTGCCGTCGACATAAACAGTTGCATCGGCAGGTTGTACATTGACTGTCAGCGATCCGGTCTTCGCCGACAGGTCGACCGTGATGGAGTCGCTCGCCGCCGCGCCGAGCCGCACCCGGCGGCTCGTTGCACCGTAGCCCGCCTTTGACAGGCCGATGACGTAGTCCACACCCGGCGATAATGAGAGCGAAATCGGTGACTGTCCCCGATACCGACCATCGACCGTTACATTGGCGGCCCGCGGTATAGAGTTCACCAGCAACTTCGCATTCGCCGGTTCAAGTTGTATCAGCGGCAAAGCCTGGTCCACATTGGGCTCAGTTTCTACGGTGCCGTCCCAAGCTTTAAAGCCATCCTTTACGACGCTGAGCTGGTGCGTGCCCTCGATCAACTCAATCGTCGCCGGTGTTACACCGATGCGTTGGGCGCCCGCGAATATCGCCGCACCGACCGGTTCAGATGTCACTTCAACATTCGACCAGCGGCGCACGAGTTGCACATGCACCGTGTCGTGTTTGCCGAGACCCTCAACACTGACAACATCGCCGAATGGCAGGTACCTGTCGGCGCGAACGCTCACGCTATGCTCACCGGGCTGTAATTCAAACGGGCCGAACGGTGTCTTGCCGACCGTGCTGCTATTAATCGATACGACAGCATCAACCGGTGGGCTGGTCATGACGGTCAGGCGGCCCGGCAGGCGGCGCATGCGCACCTCGACCGTCTTGTTAGCTTCGCCGTCAATCGCGAAATTCTGGTTGACGTCGTAATAGCCCTGCTTTGTGACCTTGACCGTATAGTCACCGTTGCGGAGCAACATCCGATTACCCATTGGCAAGCGGAACCAGCCTCCGGATATCGAAACCGCGTCAGGATCTTCGGGATTCACCTCAAAGCGCACCGACGATGAGGTGAACAACAACCAGGATGCGACGATGAGGAATGCCAGTGCTGTGCCGATGATTGCCTTGAGCGGGCTGTGGTGCTCGACCTGCGCGGCCGCGTGCGTTGCCGCAGCGCGCTGGAATGCGGTCGGCGCGATAGCTTCCTCTTCAGCCTGCACCGAATCGTCGGGCAATTCCGGCGGCTGAGTTACGTAGGCGCTGTCCTCGAGCCGGACATGCAATGTAAGGCGTTCGTCCGCGGTGGATACGGTGACAGCACTGCCGAAAAACTGCAGCACGTCGCCGTCTGCCAGGCGTGTACTGGTGATGAGTGCCTCACCGTTGATCTGCATCGCATCATTGCGACCAAACGGTTGCACGAATGGGGCGCCATCCAGGAGATCGAGCAGCATGACCGGCCCACCGCCGGGACCGGGCAGTCGCAGCTGACAATCCGTGCCTGTGCCGACGCGCAACGGCAAGTCGCCGACGTCGAAACGGCGTTCGCCTTCGACATCGCGGATGAACAAATGGTCAAAATTCAAATCGCTTCCTCGCAGCGAACAACGACGGGCCGGAGTTCAATTTCCGGCCCAATCCGGAACTCAAGCCGCACATCCCGGTAGCCGGGTCGACTGCCCACAGCCACGTAGGTTCCCGGCCGCAGGTCCAGCTGGTGTGTCTCGAAGCTGCCGAGTTTACCAACTTTGTATATCGATACGTCGGTGACATTGTCTGAAACAAAGCTCACGGTCAGCGGCGTGGCGGCGCGTTTGAGCAGCCGCGACAGCTCATCACGCTGTTGGCCCAGGCGAGGACCGATCTCCGGCATGCGCGTAATGTCGACGACGAGCCTGGTCGCCTTAGCCATGTTTGCGGCGGTGCTGAGGCTGTCAGGTTCCGCGATGTACTTGTCGAGTCGGACGTGCAACGCAGTCATTTGCTCTGACCGGCGCAAACCGTCTTTTGCAAAGGCAAGATCGGCGTCGATCTCGAGGATACTCTTATAGGTATCAATGGCTGTTTCCCAGGCCTCAGACCGCTCCTCGTCCTGGGCCTGTCGCTCAAGCGTCGATATGCGGTCCAACCGAATGCCCTGGTCGACCTGCATCAAGCCGTCCGCCGGTTCCCGCGACTCAGGCATGATCTCCTGCGCCATACGAAATGCCGCACGGGCACTCGGGTAATCACGCTCGGCAAGCGACGTCAGTCCCTCGGTCATGCGCTGGCCAAACTCCATCTGCCTGATCGTCGCCAGAACACGCTCGAGTCCTGTCTGTGCCGGCTGCCATTCCGGATCGAGTTCGACTGCCCTCGCGAAGCTCTGCCGCGCCGCCTCGAGCTCGAGGTCATTTTCGAATTCAAACCCCTGGTCGGTGAGCGACATGACAGTATCGAGATTCTTCGCACGGGTGTAGCCGGCGCGTGCGCCCGAGTGATTGGGGCTGATCGCGACAGCCAGCTCAAACAACCGAACAGCCTCGATAGAATCGGCATTGTCGAGCGCTGTCTGTGCCTCACTGAACGTCGTTGCAAACACCTGATCGACTTCATCGAGAAGTGGATCAACCAGCGTGACGGCCTCGCCATATTTTTCGGCTGCGATATCGTAGTCACGTGCCAGGTAGGCCGTGTCGCCCTGTGCATAAACCGCTTGCGCCTGCTTGAAACGCAACCCTCCCCAACGCTGAACAGCGCGACTTTCAAGCGTTTCCATTTTCGATAACAACTCGCCGAGGACTTCATCGGTATCTGAACGCTCCCTGACTCGCGCATCCCTGCCACTGAGGTCTTCGACGTTCTCACTGAAATCGACACCCTCACCGTCGCCGTCTTCAACCGCGTTGTCGACTGACGCAGACGGTGACGTCGTATCTGCCTCATCGCGCTCAGTCGGTGACGGTTCGGGCAGGAAGAACACGACGCCAATCAGTAGCGCCAGCAGTACGGCCAGGCTGATGCCGAGTGTGCGTGGACTGATTCCAGCGCCGGCATTGACGTCAGCTACAGCCGCGGCAGCGGCGTGGCGTATTTTCGGGTGCAGATTTTCGCTAGCAGCGATTACTTCATCGGCATCGGATTGTGCGCCGATTACATAGTGTTTTGGCGTCGGCGCAGCAGCAAACCCGGCTGCCTCAAGCGCGGCAACAATGCCTTCCGCATTCGGCCTCGCGGCTGCATCCTTGTCCAGCATGGCTGCAACCAGTGTTGAGATTGCCGCGGGCGCTCTTGATCCGTCCGCCAGCGTCAATGGAGCCGGAACTTTATTCTGGATGTCTTCGGCAGTCGCAGACGACGAATACGGTGAAGCGCCACTGACCAGCTCATAGATCAATCCGCCCAATGCAAAAATATCATCGGCAGGTTGTGGCGCCGCCCCTGCGAGAGATGCCGGGCTGGCGGCAATCAATGAGCCTCCACCAGCAGCCGAACCCGCGGCAGCGGCCACGCCAAAATCGACCAGGTAGGGTGCCCCGTTGTGATCCAGGAGAACATTGGCAGCCTTGATATCGCGATGCACAACGCCTTTGCCATGCGCATACCGTAACGCGTCAGCGATGAGTGCAATCGGACCGAGTATGTCCTGAATGGGTGCTCCCGCCAGGACGCTCAGATCAGGACCATTGACAAACTGCAGGCTATAGAACGGGCGATCGGCGTCGTCTTTGTATTCGAATACACGCGCAATATGCGCGTGCATCAGTCGAATGCTGGTCTGCCATTCCTTGTGAAAATCAGTAGTAGCAACGCGTTCGCTGGTGAGTATCTTGAGCGCGACGGACGCGCGCGTCAGCCGGTCAGTCGCCAGCCAGGTTTCGGCCGCGCCACCGGCGCCCAGCTTTTTGACGAGGGTGTAACGGCTCGCAAGCTCTATTCCTTGTTGGAGGTCCTGCATTTAGCGTTGATCGCTTATCCCGTCGGTTCCGCAATACGGACGGGATCTGCATCGCTTGCGTCCGGCGTAGCGACAAAGCCGGTTTCGGCCTCGTAAATTTCCTTGAGCAATCTGCGCCAACTCTCGTACTGCGCTGCCGCAGTACCGGTCAGTTGCCGCGTTTCCCCTTCAACGGTCACGACCATCGGGGCAGCCTCGGCGCCGAAGGACTCAGACAATTCCTTGATCGACTCGCGGTGCATGTTGGCTTCACTGCGTCGCGAGAGGCCGCTCATCATCGCCTCCAGCCCCTGGCCAATAGCGATATTCTGCATTCCGCGCTGCATCTGTCGTTTCGAATAACTCGAACTATTGGCCTCATACGCAAGCGAACCGGCGAGCACAACAGCACCGATCAGGGTCTGCATCATGGCAGAACGTTTAACCTGACGATAATTGATCGACTCTTCGCGAGCCGTCTTGCGCCAGGAGTGGTACGGAATCGCGATGCCGTAATAGAAATTTGCGTAGTGCTCATTCAGCGTATCCACCACGAGCCGGTCACGCTCGCGAATCTGCCGCAGCCGGTCGACCGAAGGGTCATTGTCCGCGGGCAGACGAACGATCTGGTTGATGCCATCGTCATCAACACTCAGGTGTTCTCCGTAAGCCGCTGGTGACATGTCCGCAAAAAATTTCAGCTCAGTAATCTTGCGAACGTCGCTGACCGCTTTCGGCGGCAAGGACTGGACATACGACTGCAGATCATTCGCGATGTCGTTGAACACTTTCTGATACGGATCTTCGCGTTTGTCACGACTTTCCGAATAGGAAGAGATGCCGGTCTGCGTCTCGTATTCCTTGCTGTACCAGTGCTCACCGCTGGAATCATGCACTGATATGTCCAGGGTGACGAATTCACCATCCGATTTTTCGATTGCGCCGCTGATGACAATATCCGTGAACGCCTCGCGCGACGGAATCACACGGACGGCACCCCAGTGGCCGGTTCCCTGCAATGTCGTCTTGAGGTGATAAGGCAGGTAGCGAACTTCGGCCGAACGAATCTCCTCGAAAATACCGCTCTTTCCCGAATCGTTGGATCCCTCCATACCCGTTTCGAATTCGACGACGCCGATATCCAGCAGCATCGACTCATCAGGTGATGCTTCCGCCACCACAAGCTGGGTTTCCTCCGCGGTTACGACCTCGTTGATCGTGCACCCTGACAACGTGAAACAAATCATTGTCAGCAGCCAAATTGTTTTTGTTATCGTACTCAAATCCGGTTCCTACGTTCCGCTGTACTTTCTGTACTCTTCCCACAAACGCTCACGCAGTGCGGGATCTTCTTCGGTCAATGCCGCTTCACGCAACTGGCGCGCGATGATGTCGTCATCCACGGTGATCGGAATATCGTCGGGCGTGCGCTCACGAATTTCTTCCTGACTCATTCCAGCAACAGGTGATTCACGGGAGACGCCATCGTTGGCGACGGAAATCTGACCGCCACCACCACTATTGTTACCGCCGGCACCGCCACCACCACCGCCGCCGCTGCCCTGCTGGCCGAGACTGATACCACCGCCACCAGAACCTTGCGATCCTTCACCGAAGCCTTCGGTGCTGCGGCCAGCGGCTGATATTTCATCCTGTTCTTCCTGCAGTGTTTCGTCAAATCCGCCAAGGGACTCTTCGAGCTCCTGACCGAGCCGTTCTGCACGTTCAGCATCGCTTTCTTCGGGAAACTCGCCCATGCCGCCTGCGCCGCCGGTACCCTGAACGCTGCCGCCTGCCGCACCGCCGTCACCACCACCACCGCCGCCTGCCGCACCGCCGCCGCTTGCGCCGCCACTGGCGTCAGATGAACTCGCGCTGCTGTCCGAAGATGACGCACCACCGCCGCCACCGCCACCGATGCATTCACCGTCCTGACCCATGCCACCGATGCCGCCGGGTAGCGCACCGTTGTCACCGCATTCGCTTTCAGATGACGATGACTCGTCTTCCCAGTCGCTGGGCTCGCCTTCTCCGCCTTCACCCCCGGAGTCGCCGGCATCGCTCGACACATCGCCTTCACCGCCGCCAGCGCCACTGGAACTCGGTGGTGGCGGAACACCTAACGGATCGTCACTGCCACCCGGGAAACTGCCGACCTCACCACCCGAACCGCTCGAACCGCCGGAACTGCCTGTCGGTCCGCTCGAACCACCGGCACCACCGCTGCCCGGTAACGGGGGCGGAGGCGTGCTGCCGCCGCCACCAGATGAGCCACTGGATTCACCGCCCGATTCACCGCTCGATCCACCGCTCGATCCACCACTGGAGCCGCCTGGCGGAGGTGGCGCGCCACCGCCTGACGGAGGTGGCGCGCCACTGCCTGACGGGGGCGGCGACCCGGCACTACCCGATGATCCGCTGCTTTGTTCTTTGCACGCGCCTGTAACGACGGCAGCAAACGCGATGAGAAGAAGTGGTTTTAGCCAGCTGGGGACTAACGTGGGTGATCGGCGTGATTTCATTGTCCTGACCCTCTGTATTGCACAGACTGCACGGGGGTTTGGAGCATCAAAGGCATGGCTGAGTTCCATCGGAATCAATGCCAAGACGCACCCTTTCAGCTTCTGCGTGACCATTGTGACGATATAACGCGACCTCCGCACGATCAACACCTGTGATCGCGGATGTTCGTACGCGAGCGCCGTATTCAACTGATAATTCTACGTTACTGATTTTGTTAAATTTATTGCGGGGAAGTCGGCGCAGCAATCGCGCCTTTTCGATACAGGATCAGCGACAGGTCGTCAGGCTTGCTCGGCAATGCCGCCGATACGCCGGCCATGCGACGATGCGCGAGTGAAATAACGCGCTCGGCGGCACTATCGAGCGGGCCCTTGCGCACGCGCTCGATAATCTCGTCCAGATGCACATTGTCCATCAACCCGTCGCTCGCCAGCAGAATCGTATCCTTCGGCCGCAATTTGACCTCGCCACCCACGTCAATGCGCATTTCCGGCGTGCCGAGGAAATTCGAAACAAGATGACGGTCTTCGTGATGCAGCGCTTCTTTCTCATCGAGAAATCCCGCCTCGACAGCGAAACCTGTCGGCGAATGCGGCGTTGTCTGCAATTTGATCACGCCACGCTGACCAACGACGATCGCCTCCGAATCACCCACCTGGTAAGCGCGGACGATCAGCCCTTCTACTGTAATCACGGTCAGCGTCGTTGCCGAGCCATTACCGATGGCTTGCACGGCTGAATTTGCAGCCTCTATTCCGTTGAGTATCGCCGTGCGCAACAGCATCGTTTCTGCCATCGCATGCTGCATTGATTCGACGAGACTGTTTACGGCAGTCAGGGACGCACGCTTGCCAGCCGGCAATCCTCCTGCACCGTCGGCGACAATCAGAACAGCGGCGGCAGGCCCATAAGGAATGACAGCGACCGTGTCTTCATTCTCGGTTTCCTTATCAGGCGCACGGCAGGTGTACGCGAGCACGTGGCCGCCACCGGCCGTCAGCCGGTGCTGATCCGGCTCGCTGGCTCCATCCAGTACAAGTGCAGCATCAATCACGTCTCACAGGCTCCCTGCACCAGGCACAGTAGTTCCAGAACTCTTTCGCGATACCCCACTTGCAGGCTTTGCACGTGTGTCTGCTGCCTGGCAATTTCCAGGGTTTCTTTACTTTCGTGCGGCACCATGGGCAATAGCGCATGAAGGGCATAAGCGGTCCGCGGCAGCGGCTGCTACTGCAGCGCGATGTGTAGCGCTTGTCGGGATATCTGCGCGAAGTCTCCTCGACGAATCCCTGGCCGTAGCACCAGGAACAATAATTCCAGTCGTTCTTGGCGCCACGCTCACAACGCGGACAGGTCGATGCGAATAGTGATTCGGAGCCGCGCGCCGGATTATCGAAACCGCACCATGGGCATGACTGCATGCTCTCGGACACCGGGCCCTCGCAGCGCCGGCACTGCTGGCTCGTGGGCAAAACCTTGCGGTATTTGCGCTGAAATTCGCGCCACTGCATTTGCCGCCACGACGATTCGCTACGGCTGCCATTTTTTGGCTTGGCGCGTTTCTGCCGCCGGGTATGGCTGTTCAAGCGTTCGAAGGCTGCCTGCATTTGCACTGCGTCGCGATAGCGTTTGGACGGATCGAGCTGGATCGCTTTTCTCAGGAACTCGGTGAACTCAGGGCGTACCCGACTGGCCAGGCGATCGTGACCTGCCGATGGCCATTCGAACGGCCACTCCGGGAGCTTCCCGGAGAACAAGCGGTACAGAACGAGGCCAAGCGAAAACACGTCGGACTGAAATTTGGGCCGGCCCATAGCCTGTTCCGGCGCGATGTAATCGATCGTGCCTGAACCCGATGCCTTCAGCGTACGCAGGCTGATCTTGGCAAACCCGAAGTCTGCCAGTTTGAGTTGATTACCCGGGAAGAGAATGTAGTTCTCGGGCTTGATGTCGCAATGAATAATTTTGTGCTCGTGCGCATGCGCAAGCGCGGCAAGCGCTTGTGCAGCAAGCTCCATCGCCCGGGCAGTCGATGTGCGGCGTTCAATGCGATCGGCAAGCGATTCGTCGCCGAGCTCCATCGCAATAACAAAATGATCATCGATATAGCTGGCGTTGAGTACAGAAAGGATGTTCGGATGCTTGAGACGCGTCGCTACCTGTACCTCGTGCAGGAACTCTTCTTCACCGGTCGCGTCGCCCGACTTTGGAATCTTGAGAGCGACCCGGGTCTTTTGAATCGTATCGAATGCCCGGTACACATCGGCCAGCGGCCCCGACGCAATGCGTCCAAGGATTCGGTATTTGCCGATTTTCTGTCGTGCTCTGAGCATGTTCAGGTGTCCGTCCGAACGCGGGCGACCGCCGCAGACCAGCCCGCCAGCAGCTCCTCGCGACGTTCGCGGCTCATACCGGGCTCGAAAAGTCGCTCGCGCTGCCACATGCCGGAGATGTCACTCGTCGACGCAATCACACCTGCCTTCAGTCCAGCCAGGTAGGCGGCGCCCAAAACGGTTGATTCGACATTCGCCGGCCGTTCGACCGTGATCGCAAGGATATCGGCCAGGAACTGCAGGAACCACTCGTTGGCTACCATGCCACCGTCGACGCGAATGACAGATGGCAACACGCCATCGTCTGACATTGCGGCAATCAGGTCGTGCGTTTGATAGGCGATCGCCTGGAGTGTGGCGGTTACGATCTCGTCGCGGCCGCTACCGCGAGTCAGCCCCAGGATTGCTCCGCGAGCATGAGCGTCCCAGTACGGTGCACCAAGCCCGGCAAATGCCGGCACGACGTGCACGTCTTCCACGATGCCCGTTTGCGCTGCGATCGCCTCAGTCTCCGATGCCGAGTCGATGATTTTCAGCCCGTCTCGCAACCACTGCACGGCTGAGCCTGCGACGAACACACTGCCTTCCAGGCCGTAGGTGACTTCACCATCGAGCCGGCTGGCGATCGTCGTCAGTAGTTGATTCTGCGAGGTGAGCGCATTGCTACCTGTGTTTGCGATGACGAAGCAACCGGTGCCATAAGTACTCTTCGTCATGCCCTGCTCAAATCCCGCCTGGCCAATCAAGGCAGCCTGCTGGTCGCCGGCGATACCGAGTACCGGCGCTTCGATACCGATCGCATCCGCGTCGCAAACGCCAAATTCAGCCGCACAGTCATACACATCAGGCAGCAGTTCGCGAGGCACATCAAACAGCTGTAACAGCTCGTCGTCCCAGTCCTGTGTATGGATGTTGAACAACATCGTACGAGACGCGTTGGTCGCATCAGTCGCATGCACCCGACCGCCCGTCATGCGCCACAGCAGGAATGTGTCCACCGTTCCAAACGCAAGCTTGCCGGCGTTTGCGTCGTCGCGGACACCCGGCACATTCTGCAGCAACCACGCGATTTTCGTCGCCGAAAAATAGGGATCGAGTCGCAGCCCGGTCTTGTCAACGACCACTTGCCCGGCGCCGTCCGACCTGAGCCGTTCGCACAGGTCCGCCGTTCTGCGATCCTGCCAGACAATGGCGTTGTGCACGCACGCGCCGCTTTCGCGGCTCCATATCATTGTCGTTTCACGCTGGTTCGTAATGCCGATACCGGCAAAACCGGATGCGCCGAGCTCATCCACACACTGCCTGGTCACATGGCGCACTGACTCCCAGATCGCCTCCGGGTCGTGCTCGACCCAGCCGGGCTGTGGATAAATCTGCGGAAATTCCTGCTGCGCGCTCGCCAGCGATTGCAGCGCGTCGTCGTAAACAACCGCGCGGCTACTGCTCGTTCCCTGGTCGATCGCAAGCAGATAGCTCATGCGTCGTCATCCTGGCCAGCGCGCACGCTGAAAACTGGCGTCGCAATCTTCATTTGTCGGCCCGCTTCCCTGGGCCAGGGCCATTCGCCCTGCGCAGCAGCCACTTTCGCGATGTCCTCGCCAATCGTCTTCGGCCATGGGGCCACGCGTCGAGTCGTAAGATCTACGTGCAGGTTCATCCATTCAGCGGTCGCGGCGAGGTAATGTTCCTCAGCGTGGTAGAGGCGCTGGAACTGGTGAATGCGCTTCTCGTCGTACGCGAGTATCTGCGCGGTCACGATGAAAGGATCGTCGAGCGTCAGTTCGCGCCGGTAGATGACATGCGATTCAACCGCGCACGTCGAACTGTTCATTTCCTGGATGTGCTGGTCGGTGATACCGAAACGATCCCAGAGCGAGTCCACACCCTGATCGAATGCCAGCACGTAGTACGCAACATTCATGTGATTGTTGATATCGATCCACTCGGGCAAAACGCGCCCGGTAGAAACCTCTACACCGATCAGGTCGCCGCGTCCCATCAGCGGCTACATCTAGTCTTCGTCAAGAAGGGCGATGCCACGAAAGTTGTCGAGTGCTTCAGGGTTGGCCAGAGCCTCGGTGTTTTTAACAGCTTCTCCATGCACGACGGAGCGTACTGCAAGTTCGACGATTTTGCCGCTTTTCGTTCGCGGAATATCTGTGACTGCGACAATCTTCGCCGGGACGTGCCGTGGCGTCGTGTTGTCGCGGATGACCTTGCGAATCCGACTCTGCAAATCGTCATCGAGTTCGAGGGCGGGACGCAACAAGACAAACAACACGACCCGAACGTCGTCATTCCAGTTCTGGCCAATCGCGATGCTCTCGACCACCTCGTCGAGTTTCTCGACCTGTCGATAAATTTCGGCTGTGCCAATGCGTACACCACCCGGGTTCAGGACCGCGTCAGAACGTCCATAAATGATCAGGCCGCCACGCGCCGTCAGTTCGGCAAAGTCACCATGGGCCCAGACTCCGGGGAAGCTTTCGAAGTAGGCATGTCGATAGCGTGACCCGTCGTCGTCATTCCAGAAACAGACCGGTGCCGATGGGAACGGCTGGGTGCAAACAAGCTCGCCCTGTTGCCCGACGACGGCGTTGCCCGATTCATCGAAAATCTGCACGGCCATGCCGAGTCCCCGGCATTGCAGTTCACCCCGACGTACGGGCAGCATCGGATTGCCAATCGCAAAACAGCTGATGATGTCGGTACCGCCGGCAATGGATGAAAGCTGCAGGTCACTACCAATCGCATCGTAGACGAAGTCAAAACTCTCGGGCGCCAGGGGCGAGCCAGTCGACAATACGGCACGCAAACCGGGCAGTTTGTAGTCATCCGCTGGTCTTACGCCGGCTTTTTCCAACGCCGAGATATATTTTGCGCTGGTGCCGAACACCGTGACTCGTTCACGCTCGGCCATCTTCCACAGCCCATGGCCCTCGTCGAAGAACGGCGAGCCGTCGAACAGGATCAGGGTTGCACCTTGGGCCAGTCCCACCACCAGCCAGTTCCACATCATCCAGCCGCAGGTCGTGAAATAGAACACGCGATCCTTATCCGAGACATCCGTTTGAAGTGCGTGTTCTTTAAGGAGCTGCAGCAAGGTACCGCCGTGACCGTGCACGATGCACTTTGGCACGCCCGTCGTGCCCGACGAATACATGATGTACAACGGATGATTGAACGGTACCGCTTCGAACGTCAACGTCGCGCCTGGCTTTTGAAAGTCGCTCCAGGTGACAAACGCCGCGTCGGGAAACGCGTCCGGACCGTCCGCAAGAAACGGGGCGATGACTGTGGCCTCGATGCTTGGGATGTTCTCGACAATGCCGGCCACAACAGGGAGCGAGTCAATACGCTTACCGTTGTAGTAGTAGCCATCGGTCGCAAACAAAACTTTAGGTTCGATTTGCCCAAAACGATCGACGACACCGTTGACGCCGAAATCGGGTGAACACGATGACCAGGTCGCACCGATACTCGCAGTCGCAAGCATCGCAATCACGGCTTCGGGGCAGTTCGGCAGGAACCCGCCCACGCGATCGCCGATACCGACTCCCGCGTCACGCAGTCCGGCGGCAACCGCAGCGACCGACTCACGCAATGCATCAAAACTGATTTCCCGTCGCGCACCGTTTTCACCACAGAAGACGATTGCTGCACGCTGTCCTGTATGGCGCGTAAGGTGCGCCGCAAAATTCAGCGTGCTACCGCTGAACCAGCCTGCATCCATGATATTGCCGGGCCGCGCCAGCGTGGTGTCCGCGCGCTTGTCGAATTGCACGTCGCAAAACTCGCACAGCGCTTCCCAAAACGCCGGCGAGTTGTCGATCGACCAGCTGTACAGTTCGTCGTAGTTGTCAAATCCCCGTGCGCGCATGAAGCGATACATGGCCGTAGCCTGCGCGCGCTCATCAGAGGGGCTCCATATAATCGGGTTTTCAGACATGATCAGACTAGCTTGATGGGTGCCCGTTCAGTATCCACAGATCATGTCTTGTGTCCATGGCCTTTTGGGCGTATTACTCGCTTGGCGTGCCCAACAGGACTAAACCGCCTATGACGATTCCTGACACGATGCGAGCCGTCGCAATCGATAAGCCCGGTGGCCCCGAGGTCCTCGTCAACGTCATAGAACCCGTTCCGCAGATTGACGACAACGAGGTGCTGATCAAGGTCGCTACCGCGGGCGTCAATCGGCCCGACATACTGCAGCGCCAGGGACTCTACCCGTTGCCGGCGGACGCGAGTCATTTGCCAGGACTCGAAATTGCCGGCGAAGTTGTCGCTGCCGGATCCTCGGTCAGTCAATGGTCGGTGGGCGATACCGTAATGGCGCTTACGCACGGCGGCGGTTACGCCGAGTATTGCCGTGTACATGAAAGCCACTGCCTCGCGGTGCCAGCAAAATTATCACTGATCGAAGCTGCGGCCATTCCCGAGACCTTCTTCACAGTCTGGTACAACGTCTTCATGCGCTGCCGCCTGAAAAAGGGTGAAACCTTCCTGGTGCATGGCGGCTCCAGTGGTATTGGTACGACCGCGATCCAGCTTGCCAGGGCTCATGGCTGCAAGGTCATCACAACGGCGGGCAGCAACGAGAAATGTCGCTTTTGCGAAGAACTGGGTGCCGACAAGGCGATCAACTACCGGACACAAGACTGGCAGCGCGCTGTCCGGGACACCACCGATGGACGTGGCGTGGACGTTTTGCTGGACATGGTGGCAGGGCCCTACATGCAGAAGAATATGGATAGCATGGCGCTCGAGGGCCGCTACGCGATCATCGCATTCCTGCAGGGACCAACAGCGGAACTCAACATGCGTGTTGTGCTGGGTCGGCGACTGACGATCACCGGCTCGACCCTGCGCCCGCAGTCGATTGAGGAAAAATCCCTGATTGCCAAACAGGTCGAAAACAATGTTCTGCCCCTGCTCGAATCCGGCGAGGTCGGACCGATCATCGACTCGACGTTCTCAATGAATGATGTGGCAGCAGCACACGAACTCATGGAGAGCAGCCGCCACAAGGGCAAACTCGTGCTCGTCATCGGGCAGAGCTAGAACGGAACGCCTACCGCTTTGCACAGGAAGCGCATGAATGGCTCGCCGGCCTTGAACGAGGACTCGACCGACCGCTGAAAACCTTTGCTCGTGGGCGCGTCGCCCGACAGGTTGCGGACACCGAGGAAACTCTTGCGCTTGATGTCCTCGATAAATTCGTGCTCCTTGTCAAAACCGCGTGGTGGTCGCGTCAATGTCTCGCCGCCAAGTTTGAAGTTCCTGCGAAACGCCTTGTCGCTCGTCGCGCGTTGCCACTCTGCCGACTTTGCAACGATACGCTCACGAATGCGTCGCAGGGAGTCGGAGTCGGGACGCCACATGCCGACACCGACAAACACCTCTCCTGGCGCTACATGCACATAGTAACCGGGTGCATGTACGTCCCTGGCCTGCTCGTGGCGAAACTGAATACCAATATTGGTTTTGTACGGGATTTTGTTCTTCGAAAATCGCGTATCCCGGTAGACGCGCATCAGCGACCCGCCCATGCGCGTCGGCTGAGCCACGAAGTGCGGTGCCATCTCATGCAAAGGGTCCTGCATGGACTGGATAAAGCGCAACGCCACATCCAGTACCTGCTCTTCGTACCGTGTCTTATTTTCTTTGAACCACTCGCGGTTGTTATTCGCCGCGAGCTGCTCGAGAAATTGGATCGTCTCCGCGCCGAACCTGGCGTAACGCGGTGCCGACACTAACACTGCCCCTCGCCGTCCTCACCGCTTTGGGCGGGGTGAGGGTACATATCCGACTCATCTTCACCCTCACGCGGCGCAAGACATGCAAAGTCCTTTTCCACGAGGATGCTGAGCTGCTCTCCGTTCTTGTGTTGCTGCTCGCCGGTAATCGATACCTGTTCGCTTACCGCCCAGGCACCCACAGCCGACTCGGGCAGCCGGACAGTGACCTTGTTATCGGAAAGGAACGCAGCGGGATTCACACTCGCGGGACTGCTTTCGACTTCGTACCGAAACTCACGGCCACCCGGAAAAGAGGTGATCGCCTGCACGAGGCCCTCGTCCCGCAGCTGGTCGACCTCGCCTCTCGTCAGGCGCAATCTGATTGAATTGTCACGAATTCTGAGTTTCATGGCCGTTTTTCATTATTATTGTCAGTTCTCTATTTAATCATGAAACGCTCGGCGGGAGCGGCCCTTGATCACCGACCCATGGTTTTACGCTGCCGCCATTCCGGCGGTACTCTTGTTCGGCATTTCCAAAGGCGGCTTTGGTGGCGGTCTCGGCGTGGCCGCCGTGCCGCTGATGGCGCTCGTCATATCTCCCCTGCAAGCCGCCGCTATTCTATTGCCTATTCTTTGTGTCATGGATCTCGTCGCACTGTGGAAATTCCGCGGCAAATGGATTTGGCCGGAGCTGCGCATCCTGCTGCCCGCGTCGCTGATCGGTATTCTCGTCGGTACGCTGTTGTTCGAGTACCTGAGTGCCTCGATCGTGCGTCTGATTGTCGGTGTAGTCGCAATCACTTTTACAATGCACTACTGGATCAACAAGACGCGCGCCAACAGTGTTGCTCTGTCGGAGTATCCGCGCAGCTACGGCATGTTCGGAGGCTCGGTCGCCGGCTTTACGAGTTTCGTCGCCCACTCCGGCGGCCCACCAATCAGCATGTACCTGCTGCGCCGGCCTCTGGACCGCACTGATTTCGCAGCAACGACGATCGTGTTTTTCGCAGTGGTCAACTACGTCAAGTTGATCCCGTACACCTGGCTCGGCCAGTTCGACACTGCCAACCTTGCAACCTCTGCGGCGCTGGTCGTCCTGGCGCCGATCGGCGTATTGACCGGAGCGTGGTTGCACGCACGCATAAGCGATCGCCTGTTCTTTGCGTTTGTTTACGTTCTGCTATTTATTGTCGGCGTCAAACTTGTCTACGACGGTGTAGGCGGCCTGCTTTCTCAGTAAAGCCGGCCTATAACGACAGACGCACAACAACAGACTGCTGCCCAGGAGGTGCAGTCGAATTCGCAGCGACATGGAATTGAGTAGCGCCCGGTGAGGGCGAATCTACTCGGCGATGACGTTCTCGGCCTGAGGGCCTTTCTGGCCTTGCGTCACTTCCATCGTTACTTTCTGACCCTCTTTCAGGGACTTGAAGCCTTCCATCTGGACCGAACTGTGATGGACAAAGACATCTGCCCCCCCTTCCTGTTCGATAAAGCCGAAACCTTTATCGTCGTTGAACCACTTAACGGTTCCCGTAACTCTTTCGCCTGACATATATACCTCGTAACAAAATCGCCACCAAAAGGTGATCGTACGCCCGCGTCGTGTAACCGGGTAACGCCGATATTACCCGTATTCCGGCGCTATGGCGCGCCAAATGCAAAATTTTTGCGCCTGTGAATGAATCGCATGTAGGTGTCGTGGTTGGTTGTGGCGCGATGCCGGCGCATAAAAAAGGGCGGGCATCCTGCCCGCCCGGTTTGTCAGGTCTCGCGGCTCGTGGGGGTTATGACATTGGCCAAACCGAGACCAGAAACTCAGTAGTGCGACCGTCATAGATTAGCCATGAGGATGCGGCGCCTCTACTAGGGAAAATACCTAGCATCAGCAGTCACTTCAGCCGGTTCGTGCTGCTAAGATTGCGCCCCATGTCTGACACCAAACAAAACCGCCAGATTGCCACCTGGTTGCTCGTCTGCTGTGGCCTCGTATTTGTCATGGTCGTACTGGGCGGCGTGACACGCCTGACCGGCTCAGGCCTGTCG
>WTCH01000261.1 GCA_013138675.1 Woeseiaceae bacterium
AGGGGCCGGAAGTTCGCACCGAGACCGGCGCAGCTGGTCGACAGACGCCGCAGGCGAGGCAGCGCAGCTGCCGTTCCATCTTCTCACCCCGACCAATTTCGAGAAAAATTTTCTCTCTCGCTCCAAGCGAGAGAAATCTTTTTTGATGAAATTGGGAGGAAATGCGGACTGAACTAAAAGTTCGCACCGAGGCCAACAAAGTTGGCCGACAAGCCGACCAAAGGTCGGCTCATCTTCTCACCCCGACCAGTTCATCTTGTTTGTTTTGACCGTTTCACCGCGGTGAGATATCGATCGAATTCCTCACCGGGCTGCCCCTCGTTTTCAAACCACAAAAGGACTCTCCGGATCGGCGACCGATCCAGTTTTCCAGTGAATGGCGAATCATCGAACTCAAAAAGGTCGGTGGACTCCACCACCACTACATGCGAGAAGCGGCGTGAAACAGAAAATTCGACATTTCAGGAGATGGTCTTAGGCAAGCGCCTCCAAGCCTTTTTGCTGAACGAGATTCAACAGCTTCAATGACGGGCCATTGGGTTTTTTCTGGCCTTGTTCCCATTTCTGCACTGTCGACGGACTGGTGTTCAGGTACGCGGCGAACACCGCCTGACTGGCTTTGTTTCGTGTGCGCAATCGTTTGATTTGTGCAGCACTCAGGTTTTTCACGGGTGTCAGGCACAGCGCATCAAACTCGTGCATGGTCTTGGTGTCCATGACGCCGACCTTGTGCAAGCCTTTTGCCGTGTCGTGTACGGTATCCAGAATTTTCTTAGCCATTGTCGTTTACCTCGATCTCAATCAATTCACCGGCTTTCATTGCTTCGATGAGCGCCGCTGCTGTGTAGCTCATTAGTTCTTTTGCCAACATTTTCAATGCCCGCAATTCCTTGTCACTGATATTGGCGCGTTCATTCTTCGCAAATCCATAAATGAAGAACGCCTTGTCGCCCTGCCTGAACGCGACCAGAGTCCGGGTGCTGCCCCGCTTACCTCGCCCAGGCAACGCCACACGTTTCTTGACTACTTGCCCGCCCAACTTCGCATCAATCAGGCCTTTCTCCATCTCGACCACCGCCGATGCCAAAGCGTCATCACTTAGTCCTTCACCACTCGCCCATTTGGAGAATGCCTTGATCTTAAAAGCATGCATTTACTGTCCTTGACATTGGACCACAACTATAGCACTAAGTGCCATAGACGAGTTCACTCTTTTTGGCCTGTGTTACGCAATTTCGTGTGCGCGCAGTTTCATTGCTGGATCCAATTGACAAATTGGTCGTCACAATTCTGTCACGGTGCGAACGTTATCCAACGTGATGTAACGTGACCGAACGTGATCCACCGTTACCGTATGTGATTGTTCTGATTCGTGTTATTCTCGTAAGCTCTTGATAACTAACGAGTGTTGAATTGCCTTCGGGAGGCAGGGGCCGGAAGTTCGCACCGAGACCGGCGCAGCTGGTCGACAGACGCCGCAGGCGAGGCAGCGCAGCTGCCGTTCCATCTTCTCACCCCGACCAGTCCTTTTGCATTGCCGCTTGTAGGTCGGAAGTAGGTATGACCACCTATGGGCGCGTCGACCCGTGGGTATAGACTTGTAGTATGACGATTGAGTTCGCAACTGCGGACCTGATCGAAAGACTGCTCAGTCCCGCCGCATACCCGCACGAGGTCGGCCAGGTCGAGCTCGTTGAGACACACATATCCTGGGTCCTTCTTACGGGCGACTACGCGTACAAGATCAAGAAACCGGTTGATTTCGGATTCCTCGACTTCACGACTCTTGCGAAACGGCGCCACTATTGCGAAGAGGAGGTACGTCTGAATCGTTCGTGGGCGCCCGACCTTTACCTTGAGGCAGTTCCCATCACAGTGGTCGGCGGCAATCCAAGCATCGCAGGGAAAGGCACGCCGATCGAATATGCCGTCCGCATGCGCCAGTTCGAGTACAACATGCGGCTCGACCGGCAATTTGCAATCGGGAAACTCGGCGTCGAAGACATGCACGAACTGGCGGCGGAAATCGCCAGGCAACATCTTAATTCAAGGCAAGTAAAGTCGAGCGAGCGCTTGTTACGGGTGACGAAACAGCAGATCCACGACAACTACGAGTCACTTGCCGGCGATGTGCCAGACGCATTCCTGTCAGCGCAGAGGCGCTGGATGGAAAACAAGCTGGATGACTACGGCGCTGTCATCGACAAGCGCAGCAAAGAGGGATTCTTCCGCGAGTGTCACGGCGACCTGAAACTCGCCAACATCGTTCGCCTGCCGGAGGGAATTCGGGCCTTCGACTGCATTGAGTTCAATCGGGATCTGCGCGAGATCGATGTGGTCGCCGATTATGCGTTCCTGACAATGGACCTCAAGGTGCGGGGCGCCACCGACCTTGCGGGCGTTTTTCTGAACCACTACCTCGAGCTCACGGGCGACTACAGAGGCGCGTGCCTGTTACCGATTTACGAGGTTTACCGGAGCCTGGTCCGCGCGAAAATTCTGGGCATCAAGCTTCGCGAAGCCGGCGCATCGGAATCGGCCGCGAGTGATCGTCGCGCCGCGAAACGCTACTGCGACCTAGCCCGCACACTCACGACGCAGCAGAATCCTGTACTGGTCGCAATGACAGGCTATTCGGGTGCCGGTAAGTCGTGGCTGTCGAGTCGCCTGATCCCGGGCCTTGCAGCTATCCGATTGCGCTCTGACCCGTACCGAAAAAGGCTCGCAGGGCTGAGTCCTACAGGCGATAGCAAATCGGGAATCGAGAGTGGAATCTACGACCGCGCGACCACGGGTGCCGTTTACGACCAGCTTCTGGAGACGGCAGGCGAATTGCTTCGTGCCGGATTGAACGTCATCGTGGACGCTTCGTTCCTCAGTGCTTCTCATCGCCGGCTCGCGAGACGGACAGCAGAGCATTCGGGCGCTAGATTTGCGTTAGTCAGGACGGTCGCTTCCGAGACCGAGTTACGGAAGCGGCTAAAGCGTCGGGGTAAAGGTACGAACGTATCCGAGGCAGACTTTGCCGTTCTGTGTCACCAACTCGGTTCGGCCGAGCCGCTGGCCGAGGACGAAATGGACACGGCGATTACCGTGGATACCGAAGCGGAAATCGACATCTCAAAATTGACCTCGGAGCTTCACCGTATCGCCGGCAAGGCTTCCGGATTCCAGGACCCGGAACGGTACTGACAAGTAAACTCCTGTGCCTCCCGCTAATTTGTCCGCATTGATTTTGTTACATTTTTTTCGGGTGGTTCGGCTTGCGTCAAGTGTCTGGGGCGTATTCTTGGTCTACGCTTAGACTGCAAAGGTCTGTAGCAGATCGCGACAGATAGGTTTGCACTCGCGCCGGAATTTTGCCGGACTTAGTCCGGATCGGTTATGACTTGTTAGGCACCTACATCCACGGGCGCCTCCAGCGTGCCTATTAACAACAACTACTTATAGATGCCTAAATGCCTTCGGGAGGCAGGGGCCGGAAGCTCGCACCGAGGAGCGCGAAGCGCTCCGACAAGCCGACCAACGGTCGGCTCATCTTCTCATCTCGACCGAAGGTCGACTCATCTTCTCACCCCGACCAACTTTTCCCTCAATTTTCGATGAGAGAGCACTGCCTGGGTTCGGCGTGTTCTGGTTTCACCTGGTCAACTCCGCTAGCAGCTCGGGCAACGATACTAGGGCAAAGGTAGTCGAACGGTCACTGATGGCGTAAGGAATCACAAGCTTGTCGTTGTGGATCATGCCGCCGCACGAGTAAACAACATTCGGGACGTAGCCGACGCTCTCCTCTTCTATGGGCACAAGGAGCGGTTCGGGAAGCCGGCCGATGACTCGGGAAGGGTCGTCCCGGTCTAGCAGGGCGGCGCCGATCGAGTATTGGCGCATCGGACCGACGCCATGTGTAAGAACCAGCCACCCGGACTCGGTTTCTATCGGCGACCCGCAATTGCCGATCTGGATGATTTCCCAGGCAAATTTAGGCCTTAGAATGAGCTCGGCCTCGTTCCAGAAAAGTATGTCGTCGGACCTCAAAAGGAACAGATTTTCATTGTCGAGCCGACCGAGCATCAGGTACTGGCCCTCGACCTTCCTCGGGAAAAGCGCCATTCCCTTGTTGAGGGCGTACCGACCACCCAGCGTTCGAATCTTGGCCGTGTCGAAACCGGTAGTTTCGAGCATCTGGGGCATGGTGTTTGCGCCATCGTAGGCTGTATAGACCCCGTAATAACAAATTCCGCCATCGTCGGAGCGAAATCGCACCAGGCGCATGTCTTCGATCCCGTGACTCTCGGCGTCCGAATTCGGGAAGATTACGAACTCCGACGGGTCGTCGAGGTCTGGCATGTGAAGGTCGTAGTTCGCTCGCGAGATGGCGATCATCTTGTCGACGGTCTCGGAATACAACAGAGCATATTCGTGTGACTCCCACACGGCATCGATCGCCAACTTGAGCTCGACGGAGTTGAAGGTCTTACCGAGATAGTCCAGAACTTCATTGGTAAATTTCCCGATCGCGCCTATCTCGATGAGTCTCTTCTGGTAGGTTGGTTTCTCGAAATCTCGATTCTCCACGACCTGAAGCCGATGGCTGTATTGACTGACAGGCTGAATCCGTATTCGATTATCGCGATCGATCACGCCGCGACGGAAGACGGCCGAAGAGATATGACCTTCGCCGGTTGCCCGCAGGCTCATGACAAAACGGGTGCTCCCCACGTCAGCTTCGTCCTGCACAATGGCCGGCACCATTGAGGGGTTAAACAGCGCCGCCGACTCGATGGCGTATTCCATTGTGAAGTAGGCACCGATCAGGAGCCGCCGCTTTTTGTCGACAGAATCCTCATCGGCAATAAGGTATTTGACCGCATCGTAGTTGCTCTTGGCGATCATGGCGAGATCAGGGTGCTTCTTCTGGAAGCTCCGCCTGAGGCCGCTCACCAATTCAGAAACCTCGGAGCGGTTGAGCGCCCGAATCCGTTCGATGATTCCACGCAGCCGTTTCTCACCGCCGGGGCCGAAGAAGCGAGGAATGACACGCGTCGGATCCGGGTCGAGCTGCTCGGCAACACGTTCGACCTTCACTCGTGAGCGGTACATTGTCTCGTTAGATTTCACGGCACATTGTCCCAGGCGGCAGTTCTTGTTGGAGGAGCAATGAATTATACTCAGGATAGTCGGTCCAGCGTGCCGCTCAAATTTATTGTTTAAGAACGGATTATCGGGAGGATCCCAGCATGCCGCCCCCAATAGAATCAGTCGCCCTGATCGGCTCCTACCTACCGAGACAGTGCGGCATCGCCACCTTTACGGCTGACCTTGCCAGCGCGATTCTCGACAACGATCCGAATATTGATTGCAGCATCGTAGCCATGAACGATCGGCGTGAGGGCTACCAATACCCGGACACGGTCAAGTTGCAGATCGGCCAAGAGCAACTGAACGAATACCGTCGCGCTGCGGATTTCCTGAACCTGAGGAATCCAGCAGCAATTTGTCTCCAACACGAATACGGAATATTCGGCGGCCAACGCGGTAGCTTTATCATCGAACTCGCGAAGAACTTGAAGAGCCCTCTATTTACCACCCTGCACACGGTATTGAGAGAACCCTCGGCGGAGGAGAGGAAGATCATCCTCCAACTATCGGAGCTCTCGGCCAGCTTGGTGGTCATGAGTGAGCACGCCGCCGATTTTCTTCGTGATATATATCAGATTCCGGAGAGAAAAATAAAACTCATTCATCACGGAATTCTCGATGTTCCGTTTCTGGATCCGGATCCTTGCAAGAGTAAGCTCAGGGCAGACGACAAGACAGTCATCTTGACGTTCGGTCTGCTCTCACCAGGCAAAGG
>WTCH01000039.1 GCA_013138675.1 Woeseiaceae bacterium
CCAACACGGAAATAGCAGTGGAGTTTCGATACGCGGCCGCCGCTGCCTAAATCGGGCCGCCAGTTGTGCCTGGTATATCGAACGTCTGCTTTCACCAGAAGCGGTCATTCGTAGGATATGCGGAAAGCCGTGAATCCTGCTTTCTGCTAACTCTGATCTTCCGCTACTCTTGGCTGGATGATCTGACCGGACAGCAATACAGGAACCCTAAAACCGACGGAATTGGGCTGGTCCTTGCTGCAAAGTGCCACCAGATAGAAGTAGCGATCTCGATGAGGATGAGGCGTAAGGTCAACGCCACAAACCACGAAATCTTCTGGGTTTTCACCGACTGCGGATAATGCGGGTTTTGCTAGATCAACCGCGTCAATTGGCGGCATAGCAGACTCGACGGTGTCTGAGTCGTGAAGATCGTCCGGACCAATGGCAGCTTCGTATCGCAGATTATCGATGTAGCCATAGTGAATAACGTCAAGGCCACCGAACGCGCTCAAGAGTCTCTTTGGCAATGACTGATTTGACGAAGGATCACCGCAAGAAGCGAGTAACATCGCGACAACAATGCTTGATAACGCTTTTCCTTGAAGCTTCAATCTATGCAATTCCTTGCTTGCCGACGAACGTCCGCTTTGGGCAGTCAAAAGCAGCCTCTCAGTATCATATCAGCCGAGCGTCTGCTTTCAGGCGCTTACCGGACGTTCAAAGACCTGTGACAACTGAAGATTACATTGTGTAATCCGCTCAAACCTTTGCTGCACATGGGATTTGCCGAACTACCCTACTCCTGGTTACGCAAGAACTATTGATTACTTACAACTAGTAGTGTTGCTCGAAGCAATAGAGCACTGACAACAAACTAAAAAAGGCGAATCCGAAGACTCGCCCTTGTATGCATTATACGCATCTCTTACTGCAGGTAATTTACTGCACGGGATAACGCTCTTCCATACCGTCGACGTGTAGGCGGAACACAATTGCGTGCCCACCGTCAGGTCCGCCGTACGGTGCATGGACTGCCTCCGGCGGGATGACATATGCCTCGCCTGCCGTTAGTACACGGTCTGCTTGGCCTTCTTCTACATGCACTGCGGAACCTTGTACTACGTACAAGAACTCCTCGCCTGGGTGGTAATGCCTGGGCACTTGGGCACCGGATGGAATGTACACGTTGGAGATGATCACTTCGAGGTTGTCGGCGACCCGGACCTTTGTTCGAAGTACCTCATTTGAACCCGCCGGTGGCAGCGGCACGTCACAAGCCACCGAATCCGATGGCAACCGCTCACAACCGTAGACTGAAGAAATCAAGACAATGGAAAGCAGGATTCTGTGCATCATAGCTCCTCGGAGGAATTCACACGCTTACAATAGGCTAAAGACGACGAATCCGAAGATTCACCCTTATCTACACTATAAGTTCGGAGCGTTCCGTGCACGGAACACCGACCTCCAAGACCCTGGTCAACCTGTGCTAGTCTCGCTTCGGCTAATAATAATAAGGAAAGTCTGTTGACGAACCCTACCGATCAACGGTTTTCATCCCGCATAGGATTGCTCCTGTGTGTACTCGGCATTGCGGTTGGCACAGGCAATATCTGGCGCTTCCCCCGCATCGCCGCGCAGAACGCCGGTGACGAGGGTGCCGGTGCGTTTCTCGTTGCATGGCTCGTGTTTCTGTTCGTCTGGAGCGTGCCGTTGATCATTGCGGAGTACGCTCTCGGGCGCAAAGGACGTATGGGCGTCATCGGCACGTTTGCAAAAATCGCCGGAGAAAGATACGCCTGGATGGGTGCATTCGTCGGTTTTGTGGCAACTGCCATCATGTTTTACTACTCCGTCATAGCGGGTTGGTGCGTCTACTACCTGATCAAAATGACAATCGAGCCCCTGCCCCTCAGCGCCGAGGCGGCACAAGGCATCTGGGACGGGTTCCAGGGCGGTAGTTTCCCGGTCGCATTTCATGCACTTGCCATGGGGCTCGGTGCCGTTGTCGTCTGGAATGGCATTCGATCGATCGAGCGCGCGAATCGCGTGCTCATACCTGCCCTGCTACTGATCGTCGTCATTTCGCTCGTACGCACGTTGACTCTCGACGGGGCGTCAGAGGGCATCAAGTTCTTGTTCACGCCCGATTGGTCCACACTCTTGAAACCGAAGATCTGGCTCGAGGCGCTGACACAGAACGCCTGGGACACGGGCGCTGGCTGGGGTCTGATTCTGACCTACGGCGCCTACATGCGGAGCAGCCATGGGGTCGTGAAAAATGCGGTCATCACAGGTGTCGGAAACAACACGGTGTCACTGCTGGCCGCGGTCGTCATTTTTGGCACGGTATTCGCAGTTCTCGGCGCCGAAATGAGCAAGGCCGAGGTGCTCGACGTTATGAAAACGAGCGGACCGGCTGCCACCGGGCTGACGTTTATCTGGATGCCGCAACTATTTGCGAAGATGCCAGCCGGCAATGTATTCGCCATACTGTTTTTCCTCGGCCTGGCGTTCGCTGCCTTTAGTTCTCTCATTGCAATGATCGAACTGAGCACCCGAATACTCGTCGATTTCGGCATCGACCGGCGCCAGGCACTGCTTGGCGTTTGCATCATCGGCTTCACGCTGGGCATACCGTCGGCAATCAATCTCGAGTTCTTTGCGAACCAGGACTTCGTCTGGGGCGTCGCATTAATGATATCCGGCGCATTTATCGCGTTCGCCGTCATACGCCACGGTACGTCGCGCTTTCGTTCGGAGAATATCGACAACCGGGACCACGACTGGAACGCAGGACGTCTGTGGGATTCGGCCATTCGCTTTGTGATTCCGTCACTTGCGGTTGTGCTTCTTGGCTGGTGGCTCTACCAGGCAGCCAGCGTCTACTCTCCGGATCGCTGGTTCGACCCGTTTGAACCCTTCAGTGTCATGACGTGCCTGGCGCAATGGGGCATCGTTCTCGTCGTGTTCATCCTGCTCAATCGGTGGATGGCTCGGCGCACTCTTTCTCGATCGCTTAACGAAGCCGAATAAACCGACTCCAGAGTCTGCCGTCGATCACCGAAAGTCCGAGGGCAATCACTGCCATTCCCAGGAAGTGCAGCCACTGGAGTCGTTCATCGAGAAAAACAGCGCCAAGCAGGATCGCGGTAACAGGAATCAACAGGGTGACCAGAATCGCATTGGTAGCGCCAGCCGTCGCTAGAAGACGAAAGTACAAAATGTACGCCAATGCGGTCGAAAAAATCGCCATTACGATAACTGCAGTCCATACCTTTGCGCTTGATTCGATCAGTTCGGCTGGTGAGTCAAATGTGAAAACCAATATAATCATGATGAACGATGACATCAGAAGCTGGCCTGCCGCCGCGACTATTGGATCGACGTTCATTCGGGTAAACCGTCGCGCGTAGACCCCGGCGAACGCGTACGACAACGCCGCACCCAGCACCGCGACCTGAGCGAGCAGATTGACGTCGAGTCCCGCCAGTGCATTTGGCCCGATGAGAACAGCAACCCCAATGAGACCCAATACGGCGCCGAGCAGCTTGGGGCGGGTTACAGGCTCATCCTTTAACCACACACCAGCGACGATCACCGAAAAAATTGGAGCGGCTGCGGTAAGAATGCCAGCAAGACCAGATTCGATTTCCTTCTGCCCCCAGACGATGAGAAGAAACGGGAAAACATTGTTGAGCAGCCCCATCCAGAAGAACGCCATCCAGGCCGACAGCGATCGCGGTATCGGCAGCCCTGCTGCCAACACAATCCCCCAGATCACAATGGACGCGACAAAGACGCGTACACCAACGATCAGTATTGGTGACCACTCCAACAGGGCGATTTCGACAAAGTAGTAGGAGCCGCCCCAAAGCATCGACAACAGCACCAGCATGGTCCATTCCACGAGCCCCATGCGCGAATTGATGATGGCTGAATTCATGGCCGCAAGGATAACGGATTACGGTCCGGAGATTAGCCGGAATCGGACGTTAGTCTCTATTGCCTGATTTTCGCCCTCACAGCATTCGCGAATCGTTCTCCGTCTCCATATTCGTGTGGCAATAGCAGATAGATCCAGTTTTCCTCACCGACCCCGGTAACCTGGTAAACGCTATAACTTGTCGCGGTGCCTTGTTCGACCAACGCCACTGAAAGAATCTCTTCGTTAAGAATGGAGTAATAAGTGATCGTTTCGTCTTCATTTTGTTCATAGGCGATCACGCGATAATTCGTCAGTATGCTGCCGCCCTCTTTTATCGAAAGAATTCCTTCAGAGTAGAAATACTCAACCATCTCGCCTTGTTCGAGAAGGCCTTCGTCGCGAAGTGTCTGGTAATCGCCGTCTTGCATTTCCTCCGCGCTTAGAACTCGCTCGGATGGCAAGACGCCCGTATCTGACAGGACACCGAGAACGCCGAGGGCGATAAAACCCAGCACGAACATCATTCCGAGTACACCGAGTATCCTACGCATCGGGCTCTTTTGAATCGTCACACCCTCAACGGGCAAGTACTCCTTCACAAAATGATTCGCGTGATAGACGGTGAGCGCCTTCTCGAGGGCGAGCAGCACCCCGAATATGCCGGCAACGGACCATTCGCCATTGATAAGACTCGTGGCGACAATAACCAGGAATAAGAGCTCGATCATGGCGTCCATAACGCCGAGAAACGGGTGGCCAGTGTAAAAATAGCCACCACCGGGAAGCCACAACGACAAATTCCGTGCCTTGGTTCGGTTCTTGAACTCCTTGCCACAGCCCGGGCAATCGAATCGATCAACTTCGAGTACGTGCGTGCACTTCGGGCAAAGGTGCGTCCGGTTGCCGGTTGCCGCTGGCGAGGCCAGTCGATTGCCGGCTTGTAGCAAGGCACGGATCTTCTTCCGCTCGGATCCGCGAACGTACAAGAACAGATCCTTGACGCCGTTCTTGTACGCAACTTTTAGCCGACTGCCCTTTTGCTCGATGGACTCCAGGTCACCATACCGAATCTCGGCCACAGACTCGCGATAGTCAAAGCCCGTCGTTGTGGGTATGTGAAAGACACGCCGGTCAGTAAAGACGAGCATGCACCGCTTGATGTAAACAAAGACGAAACCTGTCGTCATTTGCTCGATAAATGACGTTGGTGATACGGCCGTCGTGATCGCAAGTAACTGCTCACCATCTTCGAGAAAGTCTTTCAAGAACGTGACTTTCTCGGCAAGCTTGCGTTGCTTCTTCTCGATGCGAGGTTTGTGTACGCCCTTGTGATCAGCGAACATCGTTGCCGAATCGATGTTCAGTCCACCAAGGCTGTCAGTGCCCTGAATGTAGGAGTCCGGCGAGAGTACATCGACCATGGTCAGTCCTTGTTGTTGCCCTGAAGTGAGAATAGCATCGTGCTGATCTGCATCACCGCGACAGGACTCACACGTATGCCTTCACAAACTGCCCTGATCTTCATCCTTGCGGTCGCCTTTTTTGCGCCTGCCCACGCTGGCGAACTAGAGGGCGACCAACTGTATCGAGTGACGACTGTTCGAGCTGCTGCCGGCTCGCTTCCGGACTTGCTGGACTCCATTGCGTTGAGGAGACCCGGTGAGCGCCCTCCTCTCGTCATGCGGCATTCGCAAGGCGATCACTGGGACCTGATGCTCATTTCAGCCATTGACAGTGAGTCAGCGATGGACCCTGCGTTTCTTGCGCCGAGATCAGATTTAGTTGCATTCGAGGAAGATCACTTCGCCTACGGCCCGCCATGGGCGGACGTTAGTTCTGCCTACGAGGAAAACAGCTTCTACCACATTGAGATGTTCGAAGCGGTCGCCGGCAAAGCTGAGCAGTTACTCGAGCAGCGTCGCATGGAAAACAATTACCTCGGCGCGACCGGCCTGAAGCCGAACATGATCTTCCGTCGCGCAGCGGGATCAGACGTAGATTCGTTTACGATCGGCTTCCACGAAGACATGGAAGCGTTCGCAGCACCATCGGACGTCAGCGATGAGGACAAAGAAGCGGCTGCGGTTGACGCAGGTTTCAAGGCACGCTCTGATATCTCGTTCTATTTGCGCACACTGATTTCCGGCCATCACGACACGCTGGCCGTTCGCGTCGATTAACATTGTTCCTGGATATGCCACGCTGATGCCCATTTGATATAGTCCGCGCCTGTATTCTCCGTGGACGGCTCCATGGCCCATTCATTGCAATCAGGCCCGACCAACTCGATTTTCGCCCACCTCAGGGAAATGAGGGATTGCGGCGGAGATGCGATTACTTGTGGCCTGTCGGATGAGGTCGTCCAGGATTTCATCGAGAGCGGCTTCGGCGACCTTGCTGTTGCGATTGATCGTGCGTATGAGCGCTTCGGGGAACTGCAACAGTCGCACCCCGAGTTTCTTTCACTCGATGAAACTCAGCAGATTAACAAGGCTCACGAAGGGCTGACCAACTTCTACAAAGAAGACGCCGTTAATCCGTATGTTGCTGTTGCCGCGGCGGGCCCGTGGGTAATCACGCTCAAGGGAGCCGTCATCTATGATTGTGGTGGTTACGGCATGCTGGGTCTCGGCCACGCGCCAGAAGCTGTGTTGCAAGCGATGAACCAACCGCACGTCATGGCCAACATCATGACCGGGAGCGTTAGCCAGGCCGACTTCATAAAATGCCTGCGACGCGAGATCGGCCACAATCGAAAGGGCGGTACGCCCTACTCCAGCTTCCTCTGCCTGAACAGTGGCTCCGAAGCGATGTCGATCGCATCCCGAATTGCCGACATCAATACACGCGTTTTCACCGATCCCGGTGCCCGATATGAAGGCCGCGCGGTGCGTGGTCTGACATTGCGCGGTAGCTTTCATGGCCGCACGGACCGGCCGGCTCGTTTTTCGCATTCATCGTCCAAGCAATACAAGAAACACCTCGCATCTCACCGGGATCGCGAATACCTGCTGACCGTCGAACCGAATGACATTGCAGCCCTCGATGCCGTCTATGCAGCCGCTGACAGCGACAATATCTTCATTGAGGCGTTTTTCATGGAGCCGGTCATGGGCGAAGGCAACCCGGGCATGGCCATTGATCCCGACTTCTATGCGCGGGCCAGGGAGCTGACGCGTCAGCACGAGTCCATGCTCGTCGTTGACTCGATCCAGGCCGGTCTACGTGCCCATGGCGTGCTTTCGATCGTCGACTATCCCGGATTTACAGATCTGGACGAACCGGACATGGAATCCTACTCCAAGGCTCTGAACGCCGGGCAATACCCTCTTTCGGTCCTGGCACTTTCGCAAAAAGCAGCCGCGACTTATCGACAGGGGCTGTACGGCAATACGATGACAACCAATCCACGCGCGCTGGACGTGGCGCTCGCGGTGCTTGAGTCGTTCGACGACAAGCTCCGAGCGAACATTCGTGAACGCGGTGAACAGCTGATTGCAGGCCTCGATGCACTGGCCGGTGAACTGGGTGGCGCAATCACGAGCACGCAGGGCACCGGGCTGCTTGCCAGCTGTGCACTGGCGGACCGATACAAGATCTACGGCGCGGACAGCACCGAGGACTACCTGCGTAAGCAAGGCCTCGGCGTAATACACGGCGGCGAACATTCCCTGCGCTACACGCCGATATTCGATATCAGCAGCAAAGAGGTGGACCTGATCATGGCGCTGACGCGCGACGCGCTGCTTAACGGTCCAACTGCTTAGTTGTTGCTGTCGGACTACCTCGAACGCATTTCATTCAACGACGAACCAGCGCCAGCGCTGGACGTGCTCGGCCGATTGCTGGCACATCACGTACAACGTGTGCCTTTCGAGAACCTTGATGTGCAGCTCGGCGCGAGACTGTCCACGGACCCTGCCGCCGCTTACGAAAAGATCGTCTTGAAGCAGCGCGGTGGATGGTGCTACGAGCAGAATGGGTTGTTCGGTTGGGCTTTGTCTGAAATCGGTTTCGACGTTACGCGTGTAGCCGCCGCAGTAATGCGCATCGAACGCGGTAACGTCGCACATGCCAATCACTTGTGTCTGCTCGTGAAGCCCGCCGACGCAGACGAGACCTTTCTAGTCGACGTGGGCTTCGGCGGCAGCATGATCGCTCCGATACCGCTCGCCGAATCCGACCATCAACAGGCGCCCTTTCATATTGGTCTTCGTAAGACTAACGATGATCACTGGCGATTCTGGGAAGACCTCGGTAAAGGTGAATTCAGTTTCGACTTCAAGGCCGAAACCGCCGATGAAGCCGCGCTCAGCGAGACGTGTGATTTCCTGCAAACAGATCCGTCATCGGGGTTCGTTCAAAACCTCGTCGCGCAGATTCGCTTGCCTGATCAGCACAAGACACTGCGCGGCAAAGTATTCAGCCTGGCGACATCACGTGGCATAGAGACAACAATACTCAGCTCCGCCGATGAACTGCTTGCTGTTTTACGTGACGAGTTTCGCCTCGATGTTCCTGCCGTGCGCGACCTTTGGCCACGCATTGAAGAACGTCATGCAGAATTGATGCGCGAAAAAGAACTAACAGACACGTATGAAATTCGGGGTCGGGCAAACAACAAGCCGCTCAGCTAGACGGCTGAACGTCATCCAGCGGCGCCAAATATCGCGCTTGTTCATAAAAGAGTCTGTGGATTGTTTTACGACTCCGTTCTGGCCAACCTGGGGCGTGAATGTGTCGAATTGTGGCGCTGCCCATTTCCTCGTTCGAGAACGAACACGTTGCCTGCCAACACAAGCAGCGTACCGACGACGATCGACGCATTGAGCTGCAAGCCCTCAAACAGTAGCGACAGTATTAACGCCACAACCGGGAACATCACCATCGCGTACCCCGCTTTGTGTGCACCGATGCGCCCCAGCAACGTCAAGTAGGCGCCAAATGCGATGATTGATCCAAACACAGTAAGGTAAACGAGAGATACAACGTAACCAGTGGATAAATCAAAAGCGAACGCGTGCCCGGCTGCAACCGACGAAATGGCCGACA
Source organism: Woeseiaceae bacterium (assembly GCA_013138675.1). Classification (GTDB taxonomy): domain Bacteria; phylum Pseudomonadota; class Gammaproteobacteria; order Steroidobacterales; family Woeseiaceae; genus UBA1847. The sequence goes on from WTCH01000039.1 coordinate 8,963, forward strand.
GCACAAAGCCGTAAAACATGCCCCAGGCGTTGGACTGCACAATGGGCAAGCCGCTTTTTTGCGCGCCCTGCGACGCCATGTTGCCGAACGACGCGGCCAGCGCGCCGAGTATGGCCAGCACCGAACCGAAGAACACGCCATCCGAGAAGGAAATGTCCCTGACTTGTG
>WTCH01000204.1 GCA_013138675.1 Woeseiaceae bacterium
GGCGTGTGAGGTAACGCTGGTGGTAGTGGATTGGCGCGCTCAGGTGGCGCGCACCTGGATAAGGTGTGCGCTGATCGTTGTGCTCGGAATGATGGTTTTAGGCTGAGTGGCATGATCCAGCTCTCTAAGCCGGACCTTACCTTATGCGTATAATGTATATTATGTTAAATCGAATATTTATGTTCCTGACGGTAGTGCTATTGGCACTACCCCTCATCACCTACGGCGACGACAGTGCTCTGCTTTTAAAAAGCCGTGGTCTAACTTCCGAGTACGCGACTGAGCTGCAGGCAGCTTTGCAGGAAGCGATGTCTGCAGGCGGTCCTGTCGCTGCAATTAGCGTGTGCAAGGATTTTGCACCAGCTATTCAATCCAAGCTGTCGCGGCAGTCTGGCGCGAACGTTCGGCGAACCAGCCTGAAGTTTCGCAATTCAGGTAACGCTCCCGACGATTGGGAAACTGTGGCCCTGGAGACTTTCGCCAACTCGGATCAGAAAGAATTATTCGAGACCACGGCGTCAGGAGCCACTCGATACATGAAAGCCATACCGACCGGTGCCGTGTGCCTTGCCTGTCATGGTGAGCAACTCGCACCCGAGGTTGAGGAAAGCCTCCGGACGGCTTATCCCCATGACCGTGCCCTTGGCTACAGTCTTGGGGACATCCGAGGCGCGTTCAGTATCACCTGGCCAGCTCCTGAATTGGATTGAGCAGTAAGCTGTTGATTTTTCTAGCTATTCGGACCAAGCAAACCCTTTATTAATCAATAACTTAGACTAACCAGCCGAACACACCGCCCGTGAGCAGGCTGTAGATCAATGCATCAATGAAAGTCTTGATGGTTATCGACCACGGACGTCCAAACCAGATGCTCTCCGGTACAACGGCAAAACTGTTGGCAAGAAATGCGACGGTGCCGGCCACGCGAAACACGGCGAGGTAGTCTGCATCGGGTGCCAGGGTTCGTGACACGAAATACGCGCACACGATTCCTACGACGATGAAATAGACAATCATCGAAACCAACTTGCCCCCCATCGCCGGTACGCCATTGGGCAACATCGTGATGTAGGCCAACGGACCCTCGTCGTATTTCTGCTTCACGTCCGGGTTTTTGAGGTCGCCCGGGTCGAGACAATATGGCAGCAGGTAGTAACCTGGTGCGTTGCCTTTCAGGGCGGCCCTGACGTCGTCTTCATTTGCCGCTTTCTTGTAGTCGCTATTGTGGTACTTCAATGCGGTCCAGATAATAGCGCTCATCACCCAGCAAGCCGCAGCCGACACAACGATAGGTAACCAAAGATCGATAATGCCCATAATAACCCCCTGCTTTTTCGATTTTTTTTAATGCCCCCTGCATATTGTAGTATGTTTTGAGAAACGCGAATACGATCGGAGAACACGAGCATGAAACGATTTGGAATCATAGCTTTACTGGTATGCACGGGATTGGCCATGGCCGAACCCGCGCCGCTTGTTGTCGATAAAAAAGTCAGGAAGAGTGTAAGGGCGAAGCATATCGAGGCCGTGCATCTCGAAATTCCTACAGGCACAACGGATCTGGCGAAGATTCGTTACGCGATAGTCCAGGGCATGATGCTGACCAAGGGCAGAGTCTGGACCTATGAGGGCGATGATGGCGGCAGTATTCGTGCCCGTTTCGACTACCGTGGCCACACGATCGCCGTGCGCATCGAATACAACGAAGAACTGGTGCAAATCAAATTCCACGGTGGTTCCGAGGCGTATGAATGCAAGATCATTATCGATGACGGCATTTGTTACAGGAATCACGACAATTACTACAAATACACGCCAAACCTGCGTGCCAGCATCGCTCAACAACTTGAAGCCTTGTAAGAGGAGCATGAAATGACAACAGGAAAAACAGCGTTGCTTGTGTCGGTATTGTTCCTTTCTGCGGGAAGCACCGCGAGCGCCGACATAACGCCCTACTCCGACCCGCTGCAACTCGGTGATTACGTTCAGGACCTCAACGGCATGCTCGAGCGAGCCTTCAGCTACGACGGCTGGCAACTCAGATCACATCCCGACCCGGACACGTATGTTGCATTCCTTTCGTACAAGGAGCGCGACATCTCGGTACACATATTAGTGCGGGACCAGAATCTGACATTGAGTGTCGAGTCGGTGTTCGAAACCGGCTGCGCTGCCCCCTGCAAAGACCTTGGCGAAGAATCGGTCAGTAAGTGGATGGTGAATTTACGGCGTTCCATTGCCGTGGAGCTGACGACCCTGGTCCGCGACGGACTGCAAAGCCAGATGTAGGTAAGGTTTGTCGTCGTGCTGCGCTGGCTACCTTTCATTGCCGGAGTTCTGCCACTCATCGCCATGTTCGGGGCGTTTGCGCTCGGTGTTGCCTACGAGGTTCTGCCAAACTGCAATCCACTGATTGACGGTTGTTGCTCTATCAGTGCGACAGGTCGCCAGCCGCCGGGCAGTTATCTGTTTCGCGCCATCATGTTGCCGCAGGGATTACTGCTTGGATTCGTCTGGTACCTGTCGGTGCTGTGGCTGCGCAAGCTGGAGCCGACGCCCACTACCGCGACATGCCTGATCATCCTGGTAGCCGGCGTCATCAATGTCGTGGCATTGATCGTTTACGTAACGTTCCTCAGCACAACCGAGCCCATCTACGAGTTCATGCGACGAACGGGAATTTACTTCGGGTTCCTTGGCATGGCTGTTGCACAACTGACGATTGCGATCGCACTGCTGCGTACCCGGATCAGGCCACTTGCGCAGGCAATGCTGTCAATCAGCCTTGTCGTCGTTGCGCTCGGAATACTAAACCTGGCCCTCAAGTCTGTTCTTGCCGACCCGGACCCTGCGGAGAATCGTATTGAGTGGATTGCGACAATCCTCATGCAAGCCTGGTACTTCCTCCTGTTCGTCGCCTGGCGTCGGACCGGGGCAGATTTTTCAGTGCGGGTTGGACCAACGTGAGTCTGTCAGCAGAGATTCATCGGTCAGCGAGTTAAGAAAAGAACCGCAAGTCGCTCAGAGAGGAACCGGTTTTGGAGGGGGCGCAGCCAATTTCCCAACCATCAATCTGGGCTACAAACGGGATACGTGGCTGTATCTCCGGCCCAGAGCAGCTCGTGACGGTCAAAATAGCAATACATAGCAATAACGGCCGTTGAATCACTTGTACAAAGGCTCAGAACGTTTCAGAGTGGTGATCTTACCCGCCCAGGCGGGGTTTTCGGCAGAATTGCCTCAGGTAGCGGCGTTGGTCACGTCCGAGGCGTCGAGCATGTCTTCATCATTCTCACCATCGGCCATTTCTTCAACTTCAGGTGCCAGGGAGTAATCCAGAACACCGGTAGCGATGAGGTCAGTGGAGGCCTGGGCAACATCGAGCTCGGTTTCGATTTCACGCAGCTTGACTTCCGACTTGATGTTTTGGGTCGCGCGGTCGGACAGCTCCGATCGCAGCTCACGTGTCTTGAGGACTGAGTCCTTAAGATCAGAGTTCATCTTGTTGATCTTTTCCTGCTGGTGCGTGATTACGTTGTCGCGTTTTTCAACTCCCTCGCTGGTACTCTCGGCGTCTTTCTCGAGTTCCGCGACTTTTTCCGTCAGCGATTCAACCTGGGTTTGCGCGACTCTGTGGTCTGCCTCAAGCGAACGGATTCGATCGTCTCGCGGATCGCGTTTGCGCGCCTTGAATCGGGAACTCATCGACCCGGTAATCGACGACAGCAGCCATCCGAGCAGGAAGGCGCCAACAGTCATCAGGATCAGGTTCTGCGGGATTTCGAAAAACATCGCGTTAGGTTATGCGTTTTTGCAATTCAGAAAAGGACAGAGTTCTCAATCCGGAAACGCAAGGGCACAATCATTACTACCGTCGCCGCCTTGCGACAGCACCCTACGGGCGATTAAAACCCTTTTTAAACAGTTAGTTATGGGTTTTTTCTAAGAAACTGCTTGGCAATCTCAGGGCTGCCCGAAAAGTGTCGCGTCGTCGCCACGATTGCACCAGAACTGCACGCCTTGAGCGTCGAGAAACGCCTCGGCTTGCGCGCCCTTCAGCATTCCGAGCGTGCTTAGCATGCCCGCCTGCGTACAGCTGTCAGCTGCCACGGTAATGGAACGCGGTGCATCCGGCACTGGCCAGCCGGTTGTGGGATCCAGAATGTGACTGAAGCGAATTCCGTTGTGAACGAGAAAACGTCGTGCGTCGCCACTGGTAGCCAGGCCACCCGTAATGAGGTTCACAAGACGATCGGATTCGCGTTTCTGTGCATTCAGTGCTTCGATGCCGACTTTCCATGCATCGCGACGAGTCGGTTTAGCGGTTGCGACAAGGTCACCGCCGAAATTGATCAGACAAGCTGCGTCTGTGCTATTTCGCAGCAGCCCCGCACAACGATCGACGGCGTATTCTTTGCCGATGCCGCCGAAATCAATTTCCATTCCCGGTGTCATGGTGAGTATCGGTGACTTCCAATTTACGCGGTGCCAGCCGACGTGTTTCATGACGTCAATGACCGCTTCCCGGGTCGGGACTTTGCTGCTGCCATCGAAGTGCCAGACGCGGCGCAGTACACCTGATGTGATATCGAATTTTCGGTCGCTCAAGTCGTTCAGAGTGACTGAAAAATCAATGAGTTGTGCGGTCTCATCGTCGACCGGAACGCCTTCTCCGTCCGCCGTGTTGATACGGTCGATGATGTTGCCGGGAGAATAGCGACTGAATTTGTCCTCGATGCGCCATGCTTCGTCTGCCACAAGCGATGTCAGGTGCTCTGCAGCGACGATATCGTCGCTATCGACAAGTACCTCGCAGGGGCTCGCCATTGCGGAGAACTGTCCCTTGAGGCATCGGTCGCCCGCGTCGACCCTGATGCCTCGGTCAGGTCGAACGCGACTCATGCAGACCTATTTGCCGAACCGGTAGCTGTACTGGAAGATGATTGCATCCATGTCCGGGTACGCGTCATGGTCCGCCTGGCTTCCGATCAACTGGCTGGGCGAAACATTGCCTGACTGACTGTACAACTCAAGCCTGACGCTCATGTCGTTGCCGCCGCCCGTCTTCCAGCCAAACTTAAGGCCAGCCGTTATTGCATCGAAATCGCCGAGTCGGTAGTCGGCGGAGGCGTATTCAGGTAATGGATCGCCGTCGTTCAATCCGTTCAAACTAATTTGATAAAACTCGGCTGCCGTCTGGGTGTAGAAGCGCAAGTGCGGTTCCAGGTAGGTGGTGTCGCCAATTGGCCAGCGCAAACGCATATCGATCGTGTGAGAGTCTATTTCCCAGTCGTCCGTCATGTAGCGATAGGACGCATCGAGGACTTTTCCGTCCATATAGTATTTGCCCTGCCCGTACAGGCTGTGTTTGCTGCGGCTGTCTGGCCGGTGCTCGTAGTAGTTAAGGTGTGACGGTCCCTCGACGCCTGGCACCTGAGGCAAAAATATCGCATCGCCGTTTGCATCTACCGCGGTCAGAATTTTGTAGGGATCATTCAGATATCCGCTCGAATCACTGTACGAGTAGTTGAACTGCATAA